>NZ_JBLVOH010000067.1:10442-16024 GCF_053543675.1 Microbacterium umsixpiens | reverse complement strand
GGGCGAAGACGACGATGAGCGCGAGCCCGATGAGCAGGGTGGCCTTGGCGCCGATGCGGCTGGAGATCCAGCTGGTCACCAGCATGGCGAGGCCGGTCACCAACAGGTAACTGGTGAAGAGGAGTTCGGTCTCCACCGGCGACGCCTGGAGCGACTCCGCGATCGCGGGGAGGATCGGATCGACGAGCCCGATTCCCATGAAGGCGACGACGCAGGCGAAGGCGACGGCCCAGACCTGCGCCGGCTGCTTCCACACCGAGGGGGTGGCGGTGTTGTTCACCGAGATTCTCCTGTTCGTTCCGTGGCGGTGTGCGCAGCGAGGATCTCCGCCGCGCGGGTGAGAGCGGACCAGTCGTCGTCGTTCAGCGCGGCGAACCGCGGCGCGAGGATCTCGCGGAACTCTGCACGCCAGGCAGCGACGGCGGCAGTGCCCTGAGAGGTGATGTCGACGACAGTCGCTCGCGAATCGTCCGGGTCGGGGGAGCGGAGCACGAGCCCCTCACGCTCCAGCAGGCCGAGGAGGCGGGTCATGCCGGGCTGAGTGGTGCGCGCTGCGGCGGCCAGCTCGCCCACGCGCCTGGCACCCTCCTGCTCAAGGAGGCTCAGCACCCGCCACTGCGCGGCGGGCGCGTCGTTGCCGGCATCCTGCGCCGCGATGCGGCCCAGAGCGTAGCCGGAGAGCACCAGTGATGCGACGACGTCCGAACGATTCATACCATCGAGTATATACCGGATGGTATGTACGTTACTTCTAACGTCGGGCGTTCGCTATCCGCGCCGAGAGCTGATGGGCGTGCGCCAACAGGGTGCGACCCAGCTCCGTCATCCGATCCGGACCGAAGCGGAACTCGACTCCGGTCAGACTGAGCGCCCACTCCGGGCGTCCGGATCGATCGAAGACCGCGGCGCCGATGCCCCAGCTGCCTTCGACGATCAAGCCGGGGTTGACGGCGTATCCGCGTTCCTTGGTCTCGGCCAGTCGGGTCCGCAATGCCCGCGGACGGTGCGTCGGCCCCCACGCGCTCTCAAGGTCGGGGTGCCGCTCCAGATACGTGTCCACATCATGGTCAGGGAGGAACGCCAGGATCGCGAGACCCGCGCTGGCGACGCCGAGGGGGAACCTCACGCCCTCGCTCAGGACGAAGGAGCGGATGGGGAAGGAGCCTTCCTCCCGAAGCAGGCACACCGTCTCATCCGCTCGCCGCACGGAGAAGAACGCGCTCTCCTCGGTCTTGACCGCCAGCGACCGGACGATGTCCCGCGCGAGGGCGGTCACGTCGTAGCGCGTAGCGGCAACCGAGCCCATCAGAAACAGCTCGGGGCCGGGCATCCAGCGGGTGCTGTCCTCGTCGCGGTCGACGAGCCCCTCGAGTTTGAGTGCACTGAGCAAGCGATGGGCGGTCGAGCGCGACAGCTCGGCAGCACGTGCGAGATCTTGGAGGGAGGCGCCGTCCGCGCCGGCGGCCGTCACGAGCCGGAGCAGGCGCGCGGCCCGAGCGATGGCCTGTGCACCGGGGACGGAGCGCGCGGTCGATTCCATATCGTGGACGCTATCTCCGTATCTGCCCACATCGCAAGACGTGATCGTTGCGCCGGGGGCCGAAGAGCGGATGCTGGAGTGAGGCACGAATTCGAAGGAGCAGACGTGATCGACAAGCAATGGGACTCGGCAGCGCACGCCGTGTCCGACATTCCCGACGGAGCCTCGTTGGCGGTCGGCGGGTTCGGGCTGTCCGGTAACCCGATCGCGCTCATCGAAGCTCTGCTGGCCCAGGGCACGAAAGATCTCAGCGTCGTGAGCAACAACTGCGGAGTGGACGACTGGGGACTCGGGGTGCTGCTCGCCGCGCAGCGCATCCGCAAGATGACGTCGTCGTACGTGGGGGAGAACAAGGAGTTCGAGCGTCAGTTCCTGAGCGGCGAACTCGAGCTCGAACTCACGCCGCAGGGCACGCTGGCCGAAAAGCTCCGGGCCGGGGGATCGGGGATCGCGGCCTTCTACACGCAGACGGGTGTCGGCACCCAGGTCGCAGAAGGCGGGCTGCCCCGCCGGTACAACGCGGACGGCACGATCGCCGTCGCCTCCCCGGTGAAGGACGTCCGAACATTCGAGGTCGATGGCTCGCCGGCGGACTTCGTGCTCGAGGAGGCGATCACCACGGACTTCTCGCTCGTGCACGCTTCCCGCGGCGATCGCCACGGAAACCTCGTCTTCAACAAGGCGGCGCGCAACTTCAACCCGCTGGCCGCGATGGCCGGACGCACCTGCATCGCTCAGGTCGAACAGCTCGTGGAGCCGGGTGAGCTCGATCCGGACAGCATCCACCTTCCCGGCGTCTTCGTGCATCGCATCGTCGAGGTGGGCACGGACATCCCCAAGCGCATCGAGCGGCGCACCGTCGCCGTGGAAGGAGCCTGAGATGGCACTCACACGAGACCAGATGGCGGCCCGCGCGGCAGCCGAGCTGGAGGACGGTTCCTACGTCAATCTCGGAATCGGGTTGCCGACGCTCGTGCCCAACCACGTGCCGAGCGACGTCACGGTGGTGCTCCAATCCGAGAACGGGATTCTCGGCATCGGGCCCTACCCGCACGAAGACGCCGTGGACCCCGACCTCATCAACGCGGGTAAAGAGACGGTCACGACCCTGCCCGGTGCGGCGTTCTTCGACTCGGCCACCAGCTTCGGGATGATCCGCGGCGGCAAGATCGATGCCGCGATCCTCGGCGCGATGCAGGTCTCGACGAGTGGGGATCTCGCGAACTGGATGATCCCGGGCAAGATGGTGAAGGGCCCCGGCGGGGCAATGGATCTCGTGCACGGTGCTGCTCGGGTGATCGTGCTGATGGAGCACGTGGCCAGGGACGGATCGGCCAAGATCGTGGACGAGTGCTCGCTGCCGCTGACGGGTCGCGGAGTGGTCGACCGGATCATCACGGACCTGGCCGTGATCGACGTCACGCCCGAGGGACTGACGCTCGTCGAGACGGCCCCGGGAGTCAGCGTGGACGAGGTCATCGCCGCGACCGAGCCGGCGCTCACCATCCATCCGGATCTCCTCCACGAAAGGACCTCGCATCATGAATGACAACGACATCGTCATCGTCGCCGCTGCTCGCACACCGCAGGGGCGACTGAAGGGGCAGCTGGCGGCCTTCACCGCTCCTCAGCTCGGCTCTTTCGCCATCAGAGGCGCGCTGGAGCAGGGCTTCGTCGACCCCGGCGACGTCGACGCGGTGATCGTCGGACAGGTGCTGGCGGCGGGCTCGGGTCAGAACGCCGCTCGGCAGGCGGCGATCGGTGCCGGGATCGGCTGGGACGTGCCGGCCCACTCCGTGAACAAGGTCTGCCTGTCGGGATTGACCGCGATCATCGACGCCGCTCGGATGATCCGCACCGGCGACGCCGAGGTGGTGGTCGCCGCCGGGATGGAGTCGATGACGCGGGCACCGCACATGCTGATGGGCTCGCGCGACGGCTGGGCGTACGGCAGCGTCGAGGTGCTCGATCACATGGCCTACGACGGTCTGACCGACGCCTACGACCGCGAGAGCATGGGCGCGTCGACGGAGCGCCACAACGCGCGATATGAGCTCACCCGAGAGGCGCAGGACCGTGTCGCCGCGCTCTCTCACCAACGCGCGGCCGCTGCCCAGGAAACGGGAGTGTTCGAGGCCGAGATCGTCGCCGTCGACGTGCCACAGCGCCGGGGTGAGCCGGTTCGCGTGACGAAGGATGAAGGGGTGCGCCCCGACACGACGGTCGAGACCCTCGGTGGGCTGCGGGCGGCCTTCGCGGAGGGCGGATCGATCACCGCGGGGAACTCGTCTCAGATCTCCGACGGCGCATCGGCCGTGGTCGTCACCGCGCGACGCACGGCCGTGGCCAAGGGCTGGTCGGTGCTCGCCACCGTCGGCGCCAGCGGTCAGACGGCCGGCCCGGACAATTCCCTGCAGGCGCAGCCGGCGCGTGCGATCGAGCGTGCGTGCGAGAAGCAGGGGATCGCACCCTCGGATCTCGATCTGGTGGAGATCAACGAAGCATTCGGCGCGGTCGTGGCCCGCTCACAGGTCGAGCTCGGGCTGGACGAGGACATCGTGAACATCCACGGCGGCGGGATCGCGATCGGACACCCGATCGGTGCATCCGGCAACCGACTCGTGGTGCACGTGGTGCACGAGCTCGTGCGTCGCGGTGGCGGAACCGCCGCGGTCGGCCTGTGCGGCGGCGGCGGTCAGGGCGAGGCGTTGATCCTCACACGGTGAACGATGCGCTCGGGGCGCGCGGTGTCAGTGCCGTGCGTCCTTGGCGTGATCCTGCGTGTCGGCGAGGGCCTTCTGCGAGCGGAACTGGAGCCGCTGGGCCTTCTTCGCCTTCTTGACCGACTGCGGCGAGTCGGCATCGACGAGCACACCGCGTCGTTCGCGGTTCATGTCGATCACTGCACCGACGGCGAGCGCCATCGTGATGCCCCAGCTCAGCCAGGACAGCAGGGAGCGCCAGGTGATCGGCTGCTCGCGGGTGCCGCGTAGCAGCGAGACTCCTGCAGAGATCGCAGCGACGAGTCCGGTGCTGAAGAGGTAGCGCATGCCCCCACGCTACCTTCCCGTGCCCCAGGTCGTCCCGAGCCTTGACAAGCCCTCCCTGATCCTGTCAGGGGCGTAGGTCGTGAACGACAGGCGGAGCGTCCGCCGATCGGGCGTTCCGGAGTAGAACGAGACCCCGGGTACGTAGGCGACATCGTGGGCCAGGGCGCGCCCGAGCGACTCGGCGGCATCCATCCCCTCGGGCAGCCGTGCCCAGACGAACATGCCGCCGTCGGGATGGTTCCAGGTGCTGCCGGTCGGCAGAACGGTGGGCAGGGCGTCGAGCATCGCGTCGCGCCGGGCGGAGTACGCCTCGCGGATGCGCGTGAGCGCGGGCTCCCCGCGGCCCGAGAGGAGGTAATGGGCGGCTGCTGCCTGGTCGATGGTGGAGGTGTGGAGGTCGGCGGCCTGCTTCGCGATCGTCACGGCGGGGCGGATATCAGGGGTCGTGCGGATCCATCCGATGCGCAGCCCCGGCGCGATCACCTTCGAAAAGCTGCCGAGGCTGATCACGTGCGCCGGTGCGAGCTCGGCCAGCGAGGGGAGGGCCTCACCCGAGTACCGCAGTTGGCGGTAGGGCTCGTCCTCGATGATGCGGAATCCCCGCCGCTGTGCGATGGCGGCGATGTGCCGGCGGGCATCGAGCCCGTGCGTGCGGCCGGTGGGATTCTGGAAAGTGGGGACCGTGTAGAAGAACTTCGGGCTGTGCTCGGCGGCGAGCCTGTCCAGCGCTTCGAGATCCAGCTCGCCGCCGTCATAGGGGACACCGATGACGCGCGCGCCGGCCAACGCGAAGGTCTGCAGCGCCGCGAGGTAGCACGGTTCCTCGACCAGGATCGTGTCGCCGGGATCGAGAAGCGTCGTCGAGATCAGGCCGAGCCCCTGCTGCGAACCCGTCGTGATGATGAGGTCGGATGCCGCGGTGGGCAATCCGTCCGCCGAGTAGCGCCGGGCGACTTCCTCCCGGAGCCGGGCGTCTCCCTCGGACGTGGAGT
>NZ_JBLVOH010000067.1:9826-10422 GCF_053543675.1 Microbacterium umsixpiens | reverse complement strand
CACAGAGGGGGAGTCGAGGACCGCGTCGAACGCCGCCCGGATGCCGGCGACGTCGAACAGCTCGGGCGCGGGGAGACCGCCGGCGAACGAGATGACCTCCGGGCGCTCGGTCAGCGCGAGAAGGTCGCGCACCGGCGAGGTCTTGGCGTTTCCTGCGCGCTGCGAACGCGGAGGGAGGGTGAGTGCGGCGGCAGCGGCATGCGGGGCAGTGGTCAACGGAGGTTCTTCCTCGGAGGAGTGAGTGCGGGGACAGCGGTGCGGCGGTGTCGCCCAGGATAGACCCGTCCCGAAACGCTCATCTCTCGGGCACTTCCCGGGACCATCCGCTATCCTGGGGTCGTCGCGGCTCGCCCGCGGCCGCACAAACCGTGTATCTACCGGCCGTCGGCATCCCCGGCGGACAGCGGCGGCACCCGACATCGCGTCTTCGACGCGCGAGAGCCATGACACACGCATCAGCACCCCCGCAGATCACCGAGCCGAGCCCGAGCCTTCTCCGTCTCGCCGGATTCCCCTACTTCCTCATCGCCTTCATCGCGCGACTTCCGTTCGCCATGATGGTCGTCGGCGTCCTGACCGTCGTCGTCTCGGCCCGC
>NZ_JBLVOH010000067.1:7515-9774 GCF_053543675.1 Microbacterium umsixpiens | reverse complement strand
CTCACCTCGGCCGCCGTCGGTCTGGGAACGGCGTGCTTCGGCCCCCTTCTCGGCGCCGCCGCCGACCGGTTCGGCCAGCGGGTGGTCCTGGTCGTGCTCGCGCTGGCCAACGGCGCGATGCTCCTGCTCTTCACCTTCGTGGTCTACGGGGAAGCGGCCGACGGCTTCGTGCTGTTGGCGGCGGTCGGGATCGGCGCCACGGCACCGCAGGTCGCGCCGCTCTCGCGCTCACGTCTGGTCACGATCATCGCCGATCGAATGCCGGAGGCGCGTCGCGCGAAGACCGTCTCCGGGACGATGGCCTACGAGTCCGCGGCGGATGAGACCGTGTTCGTCTTCGGGCCGTTCCTGGTCGGCATCCTGGCGTCCGCGTTCGCTCCCTGGGCTCCGCTGGTGGGCGCCGCCGTGCTCACCGTCGTCTTCGTCGGCGCGTTCGCGCTGCACCCCAGCGGACGTCACGTGTCGCAGGACCGCGACGCGGATGGCAGAGCCCCGTCAGCGGTCTCGGAGCTGTTCCGGCCGCAGCTGCTCATCGTCGTCCTCGGCATTCTCGGCGTGGGGATCTTCTTCGGGACGATGCTCACCTCGCTGACGTCGTTCATGGCTGACCGCGGTGCACCCGAGCAGGCCGGGCTGCTCTACGGCGTGATGGGCGTCGGTTCGGCGGTGCTCGCGTTGGGCGTCGCCTGGCTTCCTCCGTCGTTCTCGATGCGCGCACGGTGGCTCGTCTTCGCCGGCATCCTGCTCGCCGGAACGCTCCTGCTCGGATTCGTCGACTCGCCGGGCACGATGATGCTCGCGCTGGCGATCATGGGAATCGGCATCGGACCCACCCTGGTCACGCAGTACAGCTTCGGGGCCGCCCGCAGCCCGCGTGGTCGCTCGGCGACGGTCATGACGATGCTGGGCTCCGGCGTCGTGGTCGGGCAGTCGATCGGCGCGGCCGTGGCCGGCGAGATCGCCGAGAACGTCGGAACGTCCGCCGCGCTCCTGCTCCCGATGATCGCGGCATTCATCGCCTTCGGCGCGGGAGTGGCGAACTGGGCGCTCAGCAGCGAGCGGCGTACACGTTCGTCGGTGACGGCCTGACCTCCGGCGACGGTATTCCGCGATCCTGGGTAGGTTTGATTTCACCGCTGATGTGAGGAGTCCCCCTTGACCGCCGCAGATTTCGTCGTCGTCGCCAACCGCCTGCCGGTCGACCGGGTGGAGGGACCTGACGGCGAGGAGGTCTGGCGCACGTCTCCCGGTGGGCTCGTGGCCGCCCTCGAGCCGATGATGCGCAACGTGCACGGGGCCTGGGTGGGCTGGGCGGGGCAGGCGGACGTCGAGCTCACGCCGTTCGAAGCCGGTGGGATCGAGCTGGTGCCGGTCGCGCTGAGCGCGGAGGAGATCGCGGAGTACTACGAGGGCTTCGCCAACGACACGATCTGGCCGCTGTACCACGACGTGATCGCGCCGCCGCAGTACCACCGCGAATGGTGGGACGCGTACGTCAGAGTCAACCGTCGGTTCGCCGAAGCCGCCGCCGCTGCCGTGGCGGAGGAGGGCACCGTCTGGGTGCATGACTACCAGCTGCAACTCGTCCCGCAGATGGTGCGCGAACTGCGTCCGGACGTGACGATCGGCTACTTCCACCACATCCCGTTCCCGGCTCACGGTCTCTACGCCCAGTTGCCGTGGCGGGATCAGGTGCTGCGCGGGCTGCTCGGTGCCGACGTCATCGGCTTCCAGCGCGCTCAGGACGCCACCTACTTCCTCACGGCCGTGCGCCGCAGACTCCGCTACGACGTCAAGGGACCGAACGTCTCGGTGCCTGACGGGGAGGGGACCCGCACGGCGCTGGCGCGGGCGTTCCCGATCTCCATCGACACGACGCCGTATCTCGAGCTCGCGGCCCGTGAGGACGTGCGTGCACGCGCCGCCGAGATCCGCGCGAGCCTCGGCAACCCGAAGCGCATCCTGCTCGGCGTCGATCGACTGGACTACACCAAGGGCATCCGCCACCGCATCAAGGCCTACGGGGAGTTGCTCGCAGAAGGGCGGCTCAACGTCGAGGACGTCACGCTCGTGCAGGTCGCGAGCCCCAGCCGGGAGCGCGTCGACGCGTACGTCCACCTGCGCGATGAGATCGAGCTCGCCGTCAGCCGCATCAACGGCGACACCGACACGATGGGCCACTCCGCCATCCGGTATCTGCACCAGGGGTATCCGCGCGAGGAGATGGTCGCCCTCTACCTGGCCGCCGACGTGATGCTG
>NZ_JBLVOH010000067.1:1099-7495 GCF_053543675.1 Microbacterium umsixpiens | reverse complement strand
CCGCATTGCGCGACGGCATGAACCTCGTGGCCAAGGAGTACGTCGCCAGTCGCGTGGACGATCGCGGCGTCCTCGTGCTCAGCGAGTTCACCGGGGCGGCGGACGAGCTCCGGCAGGCGGTGCGGGTCAACCCGCACGACATCGAAGGGCTCAAAGACGCGATCATGACCGCGGTGGAGATGCCCCCGGCCGAGCAGGGGCGGCGTATGAGATCGCTGCGCCGTCGTGTGCTGGACAACGACGTGAACGCCTGGTCCTCCTCGTTCCTCGCCGCCCTGTCCGAGGTGCGCGCGCGCTGAGCACCCGCGGGGCCGCGATACTGGGAACGAACCCCCTGTGATTGGAGAACCTGTGACGCGCCCCTGGATCCCCGGAACCGCCGATGACGACCTGAGTGCCCTGGCGGCGACGCCACGCCTGGTCGTTGCCCTCGACTTCGACGGCACCGCCTCGCCTCTCGTGCCTGACCCGATGGCTGCGCGCGCGCTTCCCGAGGTCGCGATCCAGGTGGAGCGGCTCGCGTCGCTTCCCGACACCGTCGTGGCGTACGTCTCCGGACGCAGCATGCACGACCTGCGGGTCATCACCGAACACACCGACGACTCCGCCATCGCCCTCGCGGGTTCCCACGGCGCGCAGTACTGGTTCCCGGGTGAGGGAGATGCCGAGATCGCGGGCGACGTCACCGAGGACGGCTCGCGTGAAGAGCTGTGGGCAGCCGCGAAGCCGATCATCGAGCGCTTCGAAGGTGCCGAGTTCGAACCCAAGACCTTCGGCATGGGCGTGCACACCCGCCGGGCGGACCGCGAGACCGAGGAGCGCGTCTTCGCCGAGATCGACGCTCTCGTCGCCGAGCGCTTCCCGCACTGGCGACGTCGGGCCGGACACCGCGTGCTGGAGTTCTCCTCGCGTGCAGAGGGCAAGGACGCGGCCATGACGGCGCTTCGTGAGCGCTTCGACGCCACCGGAATCCTGTTCGCCGGTGACGATGTGACCGACGAGGATGCGATGCGCGTGCTCGGCGAGGGCGACCTCGGCGTGCGCGTCGGTCCGGGGGAGAGCGCTGCGGCGCTTCGTGTGGACACTCCACAACAGATCGCCGCGCTTCTGGAGGCGCTGGCGGACGAACGCGCCTCCGCACGGCAATAGACTTCCGTCATGTCCTCGCATGATCCCTCCCAGAGCGCGCCCATCGACATCAAGCCCCGCAGCCGCGTCGTCACCGACGGCATCGAGGCCACGACCTCCCGAGGCATGCTCCGTGCCGTCGGGATGGGGGATGCCGACTGGGACAAACCGCAGATCGGCATCGCGTCCAGCTGGAACGAGATCACTCCCTGCAACCTGAGCCTCGATCGGCTCGCGCAGGGCGCCAAGGAGGGTGTGCACTCCGGGGGCGGCTACCCGCTGCAGTTCGGCACGATCTCCGTCTCGGACGGCATCTCGATGGGTCACGAGGGGATGCACTTCTCGTTGGTTTCCCGTGAGGTCATCGCGGACTCCGTCGAGACCGTGATGATGGCCGAACGCCTCGACGGCTCCGTCCTGCTCGCCGGCTGCGACAAGTCGATCCCGGGCATGCTCATGGCGAGCGCCCGCCTCGACCTGTCGAGCGTCTTCCTCTATGCCGGCTCGATCGCGCCGGGGTGGGTCAAGCTCTCCGACGGCACCGAGAAGGACGTCACGATCATCGACTCGTTCGAGGCGGTCGGTGCGTGCCGTGCCGGTCTCATGAGCGAAGAGGACCTCAAGCGCATCGAGTGCGCGATCGCCCCGGGTGAGGGGGCCTGTGGTGGTATGTACACCGCCAACACGATGGCGTCCGTCGCCGAGGCACTCGGTCTCAGCCTCCCCGGTTCGGCCGCACCGCCCGCCGCGGACCGTCGGCGCGACTACTTCGCCCACCGCTCGGGCGAGGCCGTCGTGAACCTGCTCCGCCAGGGCATCACGACGCGCGACATCCTCACCAAGGAGGCGTTCGAGAACGCGATCGCCCTGGCGATGGCGCTCGGCGGCTCCACGAACGTGGTGCTCCACCTGTTGGCGATCGCTCGCGAGGCCGACGTCGACCTGAGCCTGCACGACTTCAACCGCATCGGCGACAAGGTTCCCCACGTCGCCGACATGAAGCCGTTCGGCAAGTACGTCATGAACGACGTCGACCGTCACGGCGGCATCCCCGTGATCATGAAGGCGATGCTCGACGAGGGCCTCCTGCACGGTGACGCTCTCACGGTCACGGGCAAGACGCTCGCCGAGAACCTCGCCGATCTCGACCCGCAGCCGATCGACGGCGAGGTCATCCACACGTTCGACAACCCGATCCACGCGACGGGCGGGCTCACGATCCTGCACGGTTCGCTGGCTCCCGAGGGTGCCGTCGTGAAGACGGCCGGCTTCGACGCCGCCGTGTTCGAAGGCCCTGCCCGCGTGTTCGAGCGCGAGCGCGCCGCCATGGACGCCGTCGCCGAGGGCGAGATCGAGCCCGGCACCGTCATCGTGATCCGCTACGAAGGCCCCAAGGGCGGACCGGGTATGCGCGAGATGCTCGCCATCACCGCGGCCATCAAGGGCGCGGGACTCGGAAAAGATGTACTACTCTTGACGGACGGACGATTCTCAGGCGGCACAACCGGCCTGTGCATCGGCCACATAGCACCCGAAGCGGTGGACGCAGGTCCCATCGCCTTCGTGCGCGATGGTGATCTGATACGGGTCGATATCGCAGCTCGCTCTCTCGATCTACTCGTCGACGACGCAGAGCTCGCCTCCCGCCGTTCTGGCTGGGAGCCGCTTCCCCCGCGCTACACCCGAGGCGTTCTTGCCAAGTACTCGCGCCTCGTGCGGTCCGCCGCCGAGGGAGCGACCACCGGCTGACCCGGACGCTCCGGCATCCGGTGTCCTCCACAGATCATCAGAAGGAAAGTCATGACTGCTGACTCCGCCCCGGCTGTGCCGAGGCCGCCCGCCCGTCAATCCTCTGCTCCGGAGATCACCGGCGCCGAGGCCGTCGTCCGCTCGCTCGAGCTGCTCGGTGTCACGGATGTCTTCGGCCTGCCCGGCGGAGCGATCCTCCCCGTGTACGACCCGCTGATGGATGCCAAGGATCTGCGCCATATCCTGGTGCGGCACGAGCAGGGGGCCGGCCACGCGGCCGAGGGGTACGCCTCCGCGTCCGGCAAGGTGGGCGTGTGCATCGCGACCTCCGGCCCGGGTGCGACGAACCTCGTGACCGCGATCGCCGACGCCTACATGGACTCGGTGCCGATGCTGGCCATCACCGGTCAGGTGTTCTCGACGCTGATGGGGACCGATGCGTTCCAGGAAGCAGACATCGTGGGCATCACGATGCCGATCACCAAGCACTCGTTCCTGGTGAAGGACGCGGCCGACATCCCGGGCGCGATCGCCGCGGCGTATGAGATCGCCGGCACCGGTCGTCCGGGTCCCGTGCTGGTCGACATCACGAAGGATGCGCAGCAGGCGACGGCGCCGTTCGTGTGGCCGCCCAAGATCGATCTCCCCGGCTACCGCCCGGTGACCAAGGCGCACGGCAAGCAGATCCAGGCCGCAGCCACCCTGCTCGCCGAGGCCAAGAAGCCGGTGCTGTACGTGGGCGGCGGAGTGATCCGCGGCAAGGCGTCGGCCGAGCTCCTGGAACTCGCGGAATCCACGGGAGCGCCGGTCGTCACCACGCTGATGGCCCGTGGCGCGTTCCCCGACTCGCACCCGCAGCACCTCGGCATGCCGGGCATGCACGGCACGGTTCCCGCCGTGCTGGCGCTCCAGGAGGCCGACCTCCTCGTCTCGCTCGGCGCACGGTTCGACGACCGCGTGACAGGCAAGGCGGCGCTCTTCGCCCCGAACGCCAAGGTCGTGCACGTGGACATCGACCCCGCGGAGATCTCGAAGATCCGCACCGCGGATGTGCCGATCGTGGGAGATGTCCGCGACGTGCTGACCGACCTGGATGCCGCGTTCCGCGGTGCTACCGCCAGCGCGAAGCCCGATATCGAGGAGTGGTGGTCGTACCTCGATGGCCTCCGCACCGAGTTCCCGCTCGGCTACGCGCCGACGACCGACGGGCTCCTCGCTCCGCAGTACGTGATCCAGCGCATCGGCGAGCTCACCGGTCCCGAGGGCATCTTCGCCTCGGGTGTCGGCCAGCATCAGATGTGGGCGGCGCAGTTCATCAAGTACGAGCGCCCCAACGCCTGGCTGAACTCCGGCGGTGCCGGCACCATGGGCTACTCGGTGCCCGCGGCGATGGGTGCGAAGGTCGCAGAGCCGGAGCGTCACGTCTGGGCGATCGACGGCGACGGCTGCTTCCAGATGACCAATCAGGAGCTCGCGACCTGCACCATCAACAACATCCCGATCAAGGTCGCGATCATCAACAACTCCTCGCTGGGCATGGTGCGCCAGTGGCAGACGCTGTTCTACGACGGCCGCCACTCGAACACCGACCTCAACACCGGGCACGGCACGGTCCGAATCCCCGACTTCGTGAAGCTCGCCGAGGCGTACGGCTGCCTGGCGATCCGCGTGGAGAAGGAGGAAGAGGTGGATGCCGCCATCCAGCTCGCGCTCGAGACGAACGACCGCCCCGTGGTGATCGACTTCGTCGTGAGCGCCGACTCCATGGTGTGGCCGATGGTCCCGCAGGGCGTCAGCAACAGCTACGTCCAGTACGCCCGCGAGCACGCGCCCGACTTCGACCAGGAGGACTGATCCATGTCGACTCACGTGCTGAGCCTGCTGGTGGAGAACACCCCAGGACTCCTCACCCGCGTCGCCGGGCTGTTCGCCCGTCGCGGCTTCAACATCGACTCCCTCGCCGTCGGCGTGACCGAGGTGCCCGGTATCTCCCGCATCACGGTCGTCGTCGACGTCGAGGAGCTGCCGCTCGAGCAGGTCACGAAGCAGCTCAACAAGCTGATCAACGTGATCAAGATCGTCGAGCTCGATTTCTCGACGTCGGTCCAGCGCGAGCACATGCTCGTGAAGGTGCGCACCGACAACGCCACGCGCTCGAACGTGATCGAGGTCGTGAACCTCTTCCGCGCGTCGGTGGTGGATTACGCCTCGGATGCGCTCGTGATCGAGGTGACCGGCGACAAGGGCAAGGTCGACGCCATGCTCCGTGCACTGGAGCCCTTCGGCATCAAGGAGATCGCGCAGTCGGGTCTTCTCGCCATCGGGCGCGGCGGTAAGAGCATCACCGAACGCGTCCTGCGCGGCTGACCATCCCGAGCAACACAGTCTTCGCCGCTCCTGGAGCGCGCGAATCCCGACGAAACGCAAAGAACAAGGAGAAACACACAGTGAGCACCGAGATCTTCTACGACGCCGACGCAGACCTGTCCCTGATCCAGGGCAAGAAGGTCGCGATCGTCGGCTACGGCTCGCAGGGCCACGCCCACGCGCAGAACCTGCGCGACTCGGGCGTCGAGGTCGCCATCGCACTGAAGGAGGGCTCCAAGTCCGCCGCGAAGGCCGAAGAGGCCGGCTTCCCCGTGAAGACGGTCGCCGAGGCCACCGAGTGGGCCGACGTCATCATGATCCTCGCGCCGGACCAGCACCAGCGCATCATCTACAGCGAGTCCATCGCGCCGAACCTCACGGCCGGCAAGACGCTCGCCTTCGCACACGGCTTCAACATCCGCTTCGGCTACATCGACGCCCCCGAGGGTGTCGACGTGATCCTCGTCGCTCCGAAGGCTCCGGGCCACACTGTCCGTCGCGAGTTCGTCGCCGGCCGTGGCATCCCGGACATCATCGCCGTCGAGCGCGACGCATCGGGTCACGCCTGGGACCTCGCCCTCTCGTACGCGAAGGCCATCGGCGGTACCCGCGCCGGCGTCATCAAGACGACCTTCACCGAAGAGACCGAGACCGACCTGTTCGGCGAGCAGGCCGTGCTCTGCGGTGGCGTGAGCCACCTCGTGCAGGCTGGCTTCGAGACGCTGACCGAGGCCGGCTACCAGCCGCAGATCGCCTACTTCGAGGTGCTGCACGAGCTCAAGCTCATCGTCGACCTGATGTGGGAGGGCGGCATCGCCAAGCAGCGCTGGTCGATCTCCGACACCGCCGAGTTCGGCGACTACGTCTCGGGCCCGCGCGTCATCGACGAGCGCGTCAAGGAGAGCATGCAGGGCGTGCTGGCCGACATCCAGTCGGGCGCCTTCGCGAAGCGCTTCATCGACGACCAGGACAACGGGGCCGAGGAGTTCCTCGCGCTGCGCGCCAAGGAGGAGCAGCACCCCATCGAGGTCACCGGCAAGGAGCTGCGTTCGCTCTTCGCCTGGAAGCAGCAGGACGAGGACTACGTCGACGGCAGCGCTGCGCGCTGACCTGAGTCCAGCCTGACCTGAGTCAAGAAGAACGGGCGCCCCC
>NZ_JBLVOH010000067.1:0-1079 GCF_053543675.1 Microbacterium umsixpiens | reverse complement strand
GGGGGCGCCCGTTCTTTCGTCTTCATCCCGGCGGGTCAGGTCCGGGTGAGTTCCTCGAGGATCTCGATCACGTGCCGGTAGGAGCGGCCGGTGGCCCTGGTCATCCCGATCTCGCACGTGCGGTTGGCCGACACGAACGCATCGAAGCCGCCGCGCTCCTCCTCCGCGGCCGCGATCTCCGCGGATTCCTGTGCGGTCGCACTGGCGGTGAGTTCCGGATGCAGCATCCCACGGTCACCGGCGAAGGCGCAGCAGCCCCAGCCCTCCGGGATGAACACGTCGTCGGCGACGGCGGACGCGATCTCGGTCAGAGCGCCCGTCGCCCCGAGGGCGGTCGTCGAGCACGTCGGGTGTACGGCCACGGTCGGAAGCTTCGCCGGCACGGTCAACCGCGGCAGCACCTCTCGGGCGACGTACGTCGTCGCATCCTCGATCCGGAGCCCGGCGTACTTCGGACTCTTCGCCACGGACTGCGCGAGCATCACATCGAGGCCCTCGGTGCAGGATGCGGCGTCGCACACCACGGGGAGCTCGCCCTGGCGGCTCGCCTCCCAGAGGGAATCCAGCACCCGGTCGGACATGAGCCGGTAACCGTCGAGGTGGCCCTTGGACTTCCAGGGCGTGCCGCAGCAGAGGCCGCCGTTCTCCTCAGGGATCACGATGGGGATGCCGGCGCGTTCCAACAGCTCGCGCAGCGCGTCCCTCGATCCCTGGCCTTCGCCCTCCGCGCCGAACATCGTGCCGATGCACGCGCCGAAGAACACGACCTGCGCATCGCTCGGGGCTGCGGGGAGCGGAGGCTTCGACCCGCCGCGGGGAAGTCCCGCGTCGTAGAGCGGGAGTGTGTCGGCGCCCAGAACGGCGCGTCCCACCCGGGTCACTCCGCGGACGAGAGGAGCCGGGAGCGCGTCCGCGACCGTGAGGGCGATGCCGCCGGCCCGGGTGACCGTGCTCCAGTGCTTGGCCGCCGTGCCCCAGAGGGCACCCTCGACCGCGTTCGACTGCTCGGCCCGCAGCCGACGAACCAGGTCGCCGGTGTTGATGTCGACCGGGCACGCCACACCGCACATGCCGTCGAC
>NZ_JBLVOH010000066.1:24341-26347 GCF_053543675.1 Microbacterium umsixpiens | reverse complement strand
TCGCGCCGTGCGAGCGGCTCCTGCCCAAACTGATCCGGCATGAGATCGGCGAGTGTCCCACGGACCGGGGGCGACAACTGCGGTGATTCGCCCGCCGCACTCCACGGGTGGAACTTTGGATCACCTTCCGCGGTTGCAATCGCGCGGTCGAGCTCATCAGAGATCCCACGGAGGTCATCGAATCCAAGGGCGCGGATGCCAGCACGGATGGCGGCAAGATCGGGCCGAGGAGAAAGCAAGGCTTCGATCGCGGCCACGGTCTTCGGCGTGTAGCGCTTCGCGAAGGACTGGGTGACGGCCCCCTGCATCGCAGCCAGTTCGCCGATCGGCGGCTTCGGCTGATGAAACTTGTGGGTGTAAGCGTTGAACACACTCCGGTAGTCGCGCGTTGCTCGATCAGCGGCTTCTGATGCCGCGGACATCTGCAGAAACGCATCGTCGTGTTTTTGGGGCGACTCTCCCCCGATCTTGGCTGTGTCCATCGCCTCGACCGCTGCAGCCGCTCGCTCCTGTAGTCGCTGCAGAACGCCACGAACAGGCTCAGGAACGACGCCCCACACGGGGAGCGTTGACTGTTCGCTCATGGCTGCATCTCCATCCCGTCAGCTTAGTTGCCGCGCGTCTCGCTACGCGAGTGAGAAAAAGGTTGACAGCGTGCACAAGACGCGTCAAGCTGATCAAGTGAGCGAAAGGTTCATCAACTGCACATCACTGCGTAGCGGCCCGACTGCTTCCGACCACCCGATGAGGGAAGGAACTCCGGCAGCATTCTTGCGCCAATGGAACACGCGATCCCCTGGCTGCACATTCGACACCAGTGTGTAGGACCAAGACTCCCCTCCGGTGGCGTCCTCTTTAGGCGCCCACAGCTCACCGCCGAGATCATTGCGGTCCGTGATCTCCATCCAGTAGGTCTCTGCCGGATCGCCGGTCCACCACGCCCTGATCGTCATGATCTTGACACTATCGGTGCCCGGAGACGCTGCTGTGGGCCCAACCGTCGACCCTGATTGGCGAGCACAACCGGCACAAAACCGGCACAATCTGCGCCGCCGCTATCCCTGGGAGCCACTCGGATACGACAAAACCCCCGGAATCCCAGGGGTTTTGATCTGTAGCAGGAGCGGGGCTTGAACCCGCGACCTCACGATTATGAGTCGTGCGCTCTAACCAGCTGAGCTACCCTGCCGCGAGGCATCCGTCCGCGTGAGAAGAATGCTGCGAGCCCCGAGTCAGGATTGAACTGACGACCCCTTCCTTACCATGGAAGTGCTCTGCCACTGAGCTATCGGGGCGTGCTGCCCCTCGCGGGGCAACCGTACGAGAATACCATTACTGTGGCGTCCTCATGAAATCCGGGCCGGTCAGTACGACGTCCGCCCGGCGTTCTCCTTGAGCCACGGCATCGGATCGATGGTCGACCCGTTGACGATGAGCTCGAAGTGCATGTGCGCGCCGTAGGAACGGCCCGTGTTTCCGGTCTTGCCGACGACGGTGCCGACCTTGACGGTCTCGCCGGCCTTGACCTGCAGCGAACCGTACTGCATGTGCGAGTAGTGGCTCGTGATGACCGAACCGTCGATGACGTGATCGATGTAGACGGTGACGCCGTAGGCGCCGCCCTGCTCGGTCGCGATGCGGACGGTGCCGTCGGCGATCGCCTGAACCGGGGCGCCGTCACCGGGAACGAAGTCGATGCCCTCGTGCAGACGGCCACTGCGCATGCCGTACCCGTAGCTCATGCCGACGCCGACCAGGAAGGGCCACTGGATGGCCGCGTCGGGGTCGTTCGTGAAGATCTCGCCCGAGTAGTTGATGCCCTGCTCGGCGGCGACCTGGACCAGCGAGACGGTGCTGAAGTCGTCGGACCGCGCAAGCGTCTCGTTCTCGACGCCCGAGGGTGCGACGAAGGCCTGGATCTCGTCGTCGGCCGCTCCCTTCGCGTCGGCGGCAGCAGCCGAGACCAGCGAAGTGGCGGCGACCGAGGTTCCCTGAACCGCGGCGAC
>NZ_JBLVOH010000066.1:20341-24321 GCF_053543675.1 Microbacterium umsixpiens | reverse complement strand
GGCGAGGAGCCCTGCGAGGCTCATCACGCCGACGCTGGCGCCGACGGCCACGACCTTGCGGAAGCTACGCGGGCGGCGCGCGACGACGTGGACGGGCGCCTCGGGCTGCGCAGAGTCCGCAGCCGGCGACTTCCGCGCGGTGAACGCGGCGGCGGCGGAGTCGACCGTCGGGATCGAGCCCGTGCGGAAAGCGCGGGACGCACGCTCGAAGGCGTCGGCATCGTCTTCGAGGGGCAGGTCGGTCGCCGGCTCCGGCTCGGCCGCGGCGTGGGCCTCGTCGCCGGTGGCGATCTCGATGATCTGCTCGACCTTGTCGACAGCGACCGGCGAGGCGGGCACATCCGCGATGATCGGCTCAGGCGTCGGGGCGATGAAGGGAGGCTCGACCACGGTGTCATCGGTGGTCTGTCGCTGGCGTGCAGCACGGCGGGAAAGCGGAGCGACGACGGCGAGGGCCGCGGCTTCTGCCACGGAGTCGGGTGCCGTCGTTCCCGCCGCGGAGGCGTCGGGGGCCTCAGTGCGGAGTCGGCTGGACCGGCGCGTGGGCGCAGAGGCAGCCTGGGAATTCTCGAAGGGCAAAGCGTTTCTCTCGGTCGTGCGTCATGCTCGGGGGCGCAAACTCAGACTTTCACCTTCGGGTGGCAAAAGTAACGATCGGGTAAACCATACCCTGATCAGCCTGGGAATGCCATGAATCAGTCAGTGTTTCGGGTCGAGGATCTCGAGCAGTCGGGCGTGCACCTCGCGACCTCCGGCCACCAGCATCGGCCGCGTCGACTCGACGTCGATCCGGGAGACGCGGCCTCCCGCCTCCGTGATCAGAAGTGCCCCGGCGGCGTGGTCCCACGGGCGGAGCCCCCGCTCGAAGTACCCGTCGAGACGCCCGGCCGCGACGTAGGCGAGGTCGAGCGCCGCAGCACCCATGCGTCGGAGATCGCGCGCTATCGGCATGACGCGCGCCACCGTGGCGAGATCGCCCTCGTGGGTCGCGGGGTCGTAGCCGAAGCCGGTGCCCAGGAGCGCTCCCGCCGGAGTCTCCTCGGTCACCGCGAGCCGGCTCCCTTCCAACCATGCCCCGTGGCCACGGGCCGCCGTGAAGATCTCCCCGAGCGCGGGCGCGTTGACGGCGGCGGCGAGCGCCACCCAGGTCTCCGGGTCGGGCTCGCCCTGCACCGCGGCGATGCTGACGTTGTACGCCGGGATGCCGTAGGCGTAGTTCACCGTGCCGTCGATCGGATCGACGACCCACGTGATCCCGCTCGCGCCCGGCTCGGCCCCCGACTCTTCGCCGAGGAAGCCGTCTTCGGGACGGGCGGCGCGCAGGCGCTCTCGGATGAGCGCCTCGACCTCGCGGTCGGCGTCCGTCACGATGTCGGCGAGCGTCGTCTTGGTGGCGGCGAGACGTACCCCGTCACGCCGACGGGCTCGGGCGACCGCCCCTGCTTCCCGGGCGATCTCGGTCGCGAGTTCGCCGAGCTCGAGTTCGGTCGTCACTGCGCAGGCTGCTGGGGCGCGGGCGGCGGCGGCGGGAACGCCGGCGGTTCGCCCTGCTGCGGGGCCGACGGCTGGCCTCCGGCAGGCGCAGGAGGGACGAGGTGTCCACCCGGAGCGGCGGGCGGCGCGAACTGCGGCGGCACGGGCTGCGGGGGCACGGGCTGCGGCGCGACCGGGAAACTCGACGCGGGCGCGGCAAGCTGCTGCTGCTGCTGCGACGGCGCCGGGGTCGGATATCCGGTGTAGTAGGCGTTCCAGTCGGGCGACGAGTCGGGCAGCGCCGGCAGCGGGGTGACGCCGTCGGCGTAGGTCGGCCACGACGGCGCCGGCGCGACGCCACGAGCGGGCGACGACTTCTTCTTCGGCGCGAACAGCGCGTTGAGCAGCGGGATGAGCGTGGTGCCGACGGCGACGAGGATCGTGAGCGCGACGACGATCCGCCAGTAGAGCTCGCCGTAGTGGAACGTGTTCGGGAAGGCGAGGAAGAACACGAGCATGCCGACGAGTCCGACCAGGAAGGTGATCGTGACGATGTAGATCACACGGGTGAAGGTCGTGACGTGCCGTTCAGCGGCGGGAGTGAACAGCCGCACATGCAGGAGGGCGAGCTGCAGGATGCCGATGACGAGCAGCAGCTGGAAGAAGCGCTCGGCCCCGAAGAACATGCCGTCTTCGGGGAGCCAGATCTTGACGGCTCCGACGAGGAGCGCGACGATCCAGCTCACCATGCTGGCCAGTTGCAGCCAGTCGGGGCGATTCGGCGCGAGGCCGGCCTCGAGGATCGCGATCCCCGCGAAGGCCGCCAGGAGCAGGATCGTGAGGAAGGCTCTTCCGATCAGCCCGTCCTGATCCCCCACGAGCACCCAGATGACGCACACGAGCGCCGCGGCGATCAGTGCACCGATGGCGATCCAGAGGGATCCTCTGATCAGCAGCGACATATTCTTCTTCTCACCCTGCGGCTGCGTGGTGATGTCCGGCTGGGACATGGCGATCCTCTCGTCGAGCGGCGATGCCTTCATCCTGCCACGCGCATCGCCGCAGGCGAGGGCCGAGCGCCGTGCTGAGGAGAAGTCGTCACCCGACGCCGAAGCGGGCAGGAGAAGTCAGCCCGACTTCCTCGCGGAGGCGGCAGCGAAGGCCGCGACCCTGGCCTGCGCATCCGGAGTCTCCAGCGCTGCGCCGATCGAGCGCGCCTCCTCCGTCAGCTGCTCGACGAACGAGCGTTCGGGCTGCGAGCGTACGAGCCGCTTCGCCTGCCCGTACGCGTCGGCTGCTCCGGCGAGCCAGAAGCGCGCGATCTCCTCGCCGCGGGCACGCACGGCATCCGCCTCGGCGGCACCGTCGGCGCCTTCCACCGACTCGGCGACGAGCCCCCACTCCACGGCCTCCGCTGCCGACAGCAGCCGGTCCTGAAGCACGAGCTGCAACGCGCGACGCTGGCCGACCGCCCTGGCGAGCTGCGCCGACACCGAGAGGTCAGGAGTCAGGCCGATGTTCGCGTACAGGCTGCCGAGCTTGGAACGCGACCCGACGACCGCGTAATCGCTGGAGAGCAGGATGCCGAGGCCTCCGCCGGCCGTGGTGCCGTGCGCGGCGGCGACGACGGGCACCGCAGACTCGGTGAGCGACCGGATACCGGCGTTGATCACCTCGGCGAGCGCGGTGATCTCCGCACCGGATGCCCCCATCGTCGTAGCCATGTCGATGACGTCGCCGCCGGCACAGAAGGCCGGACCTGCCGCATCGATCAGGATCGCCTTCACATCGGACCGCGACGTCGCCTCGGCCGTCGCATCCCTCCACGCGTGGGCGAGGTCGGCGTTGAACGCATTGAGGCGAGCAGGACGGTTCAGCGTGAGCCGAGCCATTCCCTCTTCGACGGCGAACAGGATGGCATCACTCATGGCTTCTCCTTCGAGCACAGGACGTGTGGTCCAGCGTAACCGTGATCAGTTCTGCTCCCAGACCTGCGAGACGAAGCTCTCCATCCGACGCCGCGTGCCGTCGAGGCGGAAGTCGACCTGGCCGGGAGTCCGGATCTCGTTGGGCGCGAGCGGGTGCGCCAGACGTACGTTCTCGTGGCACGACAGATCGGCACACATGTAGGTGCCGAACGAGTCACCTCGTCGCCCCGCCTCTCCCGCGCGCCGTGCGGAGAGGAGTGCGATCTGATTGCCCGGCTGCATGGTGTGGCAGATGTTGCACAGACCCGAGCGTCCGCGCCCCGGCTCGGTGGCACGGAGGACGACGCCGAGAACCCCATCGCCGTGCGGGACCAGCACATAGCCGCGTCGATTGGCGCTCGGATCCTGCCAGGCGAAGAAGTCGAGGTAGTCCCAGTCGACGAGCAGGAAGTCGTGCGGCATCTCCATGGTCCGCAGCTCATCGGCATCCGCATTGACGAACGATGCCCTGACGTCGGCCTCTGTGAGCGGTCGCATCGCTCCAGTCTATGAACGGGAGGCACCCGAGGGCGCCGCGGC
>NZ_JBLVOH010000066.1:16849-20321 GCF_053543675.1 Microbacterium umsixpiens | reverse complement strand
GGTGCCCTCGGCCGTCCGATCCCGGATGAGGAAGCCGAAGCCGAACGCGATGAAGAACATCAGCACTCCGTAGACGGCGGCGGGCAGACTCAGCTCCACGGAGCCGAGCACGGACTGCGCGATGACGATCGCGAGCGTCGCATTGTGGATGCCGATCTCGAACGACGTGGCGATCGCCTGCCGCTTGCCCACCCGCAGCATCCGCGGGATCAGGAAGCCGATGGTGAGGCTGATCAGGCAGAACAGCACGGTGATGAGGGCGAGCTGCGTGAAGTTGGCCACCAGCAGCGTCCAGTTCGATGCCACCGCGCCGGCGATCACGACGATCAGGATGATCACCGAGGCGATGCGTACGGGCTTGTCCATGCCCGTGGCGAACTTCGGCCAGAAGCGCCGCACGATCATGCCCAGCGCCACCGGCAGCAGCACGATCGCGAACACCTCCAGTGCCTTCGACCACTGCAGGCCGAGCCGGTCGTCGAACGGCTGGAAGTAGGCGATGGCGAAGTTGGTGATGAGCGGAAGCGTGATCACCGCGATGACCGAGTTCACGGCAGTCAGTGAGATGTTCAGCGCGATGTCGCCGCGGAACAGATGGCTGTACAGATTCGCGGTGGTGCCGCCCGGGGATGCCGCCAGCATCATCATGCCGACCGCGAGGATCGGCGGGAGCTGGAACGCCAACACGAGCCCGAAGCAGATCGCCGGCAGCAGGACGAGCTGACAGAGCAGCGCGATGATCACCGCCTTCGGCTGCTTCAGCACTCTCGCGAAGTCGGCGAGAGTGAGGCTGAGGCCGAGACCCAGCATGATGATGCCGAGGGCGACGGGTAATCCGATGGTGGTCAACGCTGATCCCATGGGACTCAGTGTGGCGGATGGAGGGTCTCGGTGTCACCCGTATATCGCGCCGAGATGACAACACGAAGTAGCCTGCAGGAGGTCCCCACCGCTCGATGCGGGAGCGGGGCGACCCGGAGGAGGAAGGATGGTGCGATGGACGACTCACACGCGTGGCGCCCGCTGATCGCCCTGTTCGCGAACCCCGAGACCCGCCGCGTCGCCGCCGAGGTGATGCTGGGCGGAAGCCTCCCGTCAGCCGTGGAAGGCCTCTCGCCGTCTCGACGCCGACGTGTGACGGAGGCGGTCGTGCAGAGCGGCCTGGTCGACGCGGAGACCCAGGCGCTCGCGCCCGACGTGTTCCGCGAGATTCTGGCGTCGGCCGCGGTTCCCCGGCGGGAGGGGATCGAGCGGTTCACCGAGGGAAAGCGCATCCGCCAGTACCCGGCCAACCTCGAAGAACGTGGAGCGCTCCTCGCCTGGGTCGCCAGAGGGGTGTTCGCCGCAGACGAAGTCCTGACCGAACGCGAGGTGAATGCGCGACTTCTGCCGTATTCCGAAGATGTCGCCGTGCTCCGCCGCTACCTCGTGGATTACCAGCTCGTGGAACGTCGCGCGGACGGCACCCAGTACGCGTTGGCCGCCAGTGGACCGGTCGTCCCGCCCGACGAGTGACAGCTACTGCTCTGAGGAGCGTCAGGGGTCGACGAGCTCGAACGTCATCTCCTCCGGCCCCGGCCCCCACGGGTCGAAGATGATGTCGGGGTCGTAGACGTCGAGCGGGAGTTCGACCATCGACCCCAGGTAGCCGTCGGAGTCCATCGCCCGGAACGTGAACCAGTACCAGCCTCGAGAGTGCATCCGAAGGCGCTTCACTGCATGCCCGGTCGCATCGAGCCGGATCACCGCCGAGTGCCCCTGCATGGTGCCGATGTAGATGTTCTCGTTCGCCGGCCCCGTGACGGCTATCACCAAGCCGGTGGTGCTCGCCTCATCGACCAGCATGTCTTCCGTGCCGACGATGTTCTCGAAACCCTCGACGACGATGGGCTCGATAGTGAAGGTGCCCGTCGTGGCCGGCGACTGCCCGGCGGCATCGAACGCCCAGGCCTGATAGTCGTACGTGCCGGCTTGGAGCTCCAGGGCGCGAGAGTCGAAGGACCACTTCCCGTCGGCAGCGACCACCGGGGTGTAGCGCTGGCCGGCGACCTCGATCGCGACAGCCGACCCTGGCGTGGCAGTGCCCGCCACCACCGGAGCGAGATAGCCGGAGGATGCCGTGGGGCTGGTGACACCGGGGCCGAGGGCCGAGCCCGGAGTCTCCCCCGGGTCGGGTGTCGTCCCGGGCGCCGTTCCCGGCCTCGTCGGGGTGAGCGGCCCCGGGGCATTCGGATCGTTGACGAGGTCGATGGAGTCGATCGCCGGGTCGGAGTTCCAGCGTCCGGTTCGGGGAGGCGACGGCGATGCGGACGGTGCGGGCGTGGCCACCGTCCCGTCGGGCGCTCCGACGACGGGTGCCGGCACTGCGACGTGAGGAACGGACCGCGCCACGCTCCACGTCTTGTCACCCTCGGCGGCGGGCGTGGATGCTGCCGGCGCGGCTCCGGGGAGCAGGAAGGATCCGAGTATCAAGGTGCCGGCGGTGAGCACACCCAGGCCGCCCGCCAGAAGGCTCGCAAGACCCGCGCCTGCGCCGGTGGCGATGACCGCGGCCGCCACCGCGGTGCCGGGAGCGAAAGCTCCGGTGGACGGCAGGATGACTCCCAGTGCGCCGAATCCGACGGCGGAGAGGGTGACGCCGTGCAGGCGCTGGGCATCACTGCGAAGGGTGACGAACAGGTCGCCGCACACGTCACATGAGGGCACATGCCCGGCCACTTCCTGCGCCACGACCTCGTCGAGCGGCTCGGTGAGGTGTCGCGGGAGGAGGCGAGCGACATGAGCCTCATCGTCGCGCAGCGCGAGCGGCACCTGCGACGTGAGCCAGTGCATTTTGAGCCCGGAACGGGCTCGTCGTTGCAGGGCGGATACGGCGTTGGGCTTGATGCCGAGCTCGCGCGCGACCTCCGGGCGGGGGACGTCAGCGACCTCGGTCAGCCACAGCACACGTTGCCAGCGTTCCGGGAGCTCTTGAAATGCCCCGAGGAACTGCTGGGCGTTCGTCTCCCGCTCGACCAGGCTGAGCGCATCGCGGAAGTCGGCCCGATCGGGCTCGACCGTGTCGTCGATGTGGTCGGCATCCTTGCGCCACCGGATCGCCGTGTTGCGGATCACCGCCTTGAGATACGACCGGAACGCGAACTCGGGCCCCGCGTCCGAGGTCGTCACCTGCTGGTAGATGGCGAGCAGCGCCTCGGAGGCGAGATCCTCCGACCGCGAAGGGAACAGCCGGTGCGCGTAGCGGAGTGCAGCGCCGATGTGTCGCTCCCACAGCACGGCATACGCTGCCTGATCACCGTCCCGAAGCGCACGGAGGAGTTCGGCATCACCGCGAGAATCTTCCACGTCTTCCCTCTCCAGAAGAACGCCCGCTCATCTCCGACGAGCAGCTGACCGTAGACAGATCCAGGCGGTCGGTCCACAACTGAATCTGTGTTCAACGACGGGGCTGGGCTCATATTAGCGGCAGCGG
>NZ_JBLVOH010000066.1:12774-16807 GCF_053543675.1 Microbacterium umsixpiens | reverse complement strand
GAACAGCGAGCAGCGCCGCAGCGATGCCCGCGATCGGTGCCGGGGCGCCGGTCGCCGCGAGGTCTCCCTTTCCACCCGGAGCCGGTGTGGTGGGCACACCGGGATCCGCCGCTTCGACCGCGACCGTCTGCGCCGCGTCATCGAGGTCGGTGTGCACCGCGACAGGGTCCCCGGTGACATCTGTGCCGACGAAGAGCCCCTCGAACGCCACCAGCACCGTGCCGGCGGACTCTGCCGTGACACGGAACGACACGTCGACCGAGCCGTCCGGAGCGGTCGGCGTGAACGTGGTCGACCCCGTGATGGCCGTCGACTCCCCGTTCGCCTTGTCCATCAGCACACCCGTGACCGTGTACTCGGTTCCCGGCGTCAGGTTGCGGTACGCGATCGTGTCGATGAGGGTTCCGCCGCCCGGAGCCAGAACATGGTCCTGGTCAGCGGCATCGACCAGCGATGTTCCGATGAACGGCTCAGGTGCTTCCGGCGCCTGCTCCACCGTGACGGTCTGCGCGAGGTCGTCGATGTCCTTGTGCTCGGCCACCGGGTCTCCGGATGCGTCCGGGCCCTCGAAGAGCTCCTCGAAGGCCACGAGCACGTCTCCGGCGAAGCCCGCCGGCACGACGAGGTTCACACCGACGGAGCCGTTCGCCGTCGTCGGGGTGAAAGTCGTCGAACCCGTGATGCCGGTCGGCTGACCGTCGGACTTGCGCACCAGCTCACCCGAGACCGTGTACTCCGTGCCGGGAACCAGGTTCTGGTAGGCGACGGTGTCGATCACTGCTCCCCCGTTCCATCCCAGCACCCGGTCGCCGTCGGCGGCGTCGACCAGCGACGTCCCGATCACCGGCTCCGCTGCACCGGGCTGAGCGGCCCATTCCACGGTCGCCTCCCCGGTCGTCTGCGTCGCCTCGGGGGCCACCAGGATGATCGACTGCGCGTGGTCGTCGGCCGTCGGCGTGCCACCCGGCACGTTCGGCACCGAGACCACCATGCCGGTGCTGCTCGATCCCTCGGCCGCGACCCGAACGGTCGCGCTTCCCGCTGCCGTCGATGCACGCAGGTCCAGATACAGCTCCTGACCGTCTACGACCGCATCGAGTGCCACGGCCGTTCCGCTCGCGTCGGTGACCGAGACGGCGGGGTCCACGGAGACGGCGACGGCGGCCTGGTTCGTGTTCACGACGAACGGCCCGACGAGGGTGCCGGCCGTCTGTGCCACACCCGGCGCCGTCACCGTGGCCGTGACCTCGAAGTCCCCCGGGGTCAGCCCCGGGTTCGCGTTCGCGCCGTTCACGAGGTACCAGTAGGCCGCCTCAGAGTCCGGCGTCTCCCACGCCCACGCGGCATCGAACGTGAGGTCGGTGTATCGCCAGATCGCGTACTGCGTGGCCTCGATCGCATCGTTCCGCGAGATCTGCGCGACCCCGGCCGCGGCTGCGAGATCTTCCAGACTCACCGCGGGGTAGCTGTGGGCGAGCACCCACAGCACCTTCCCCTGGATGGCAGGGTCCACGAAGTAGTTGCTGCCGAGGAAGCTGTCGCCGTCGCCGACGGTGCCTACCCGACCCGTCTGCGCCGTCACCTGGTTCTCGAGGCAGTACGCCCAGAGGTCCGGGTCCCCGGCCTGGACCCCTTCGGACCAGATCGGGAAGATCCCCGTACCGCTGTAGCCTTCCTTGCTGCCGATGTAGACCGAGTCCCCCGGGGCGACCTCCGCGGCCGTTGCGGCGCTGACGCCCACGGGGGCGACGAGTGCACCGAGGGCCAGCAATGCACCCGCGACCCATCCCGCCGATCGCGTCCGCGTCGTCGATCGCATGCTGCCCATCACGCGAGGCACGCGGGGTTCACCGCGGTGAAGCTGAGCGGCCCCACCCAGATGTTCTGAGGTGGCCGCTCTCCGAGTTCACGACCTGAGTTGTTCGCGACGAAGGTGAGATCGAACGCGCCGACCGTCGTCGCCGTGACCGCGATGTTCCCTCCCGAGTTCGTCGGGATGACCTCGGCGTTGGGCGCGCCGGTGAACGGGCGCCAGGGGTTGGTGCCTGTTCCTTGGCCGCGAATCCAGTCTGCGTTGTACGTACCGGACCCGGCGGACGCGGACAGGTAGACACGCTCCGCTCCGCCGAGGCCGTCCAGTGCCTGCACGCCGTCGATGTCCTTGATCTTGTAGGTCAGGTTCTCGACGTTGGTGGGCGCACCGTCCAGGGCGAAGCTGAAGGTGACTCGCTCACCCCCGCCGATGTCGCGGAGATCCATGGTCTCGAGCGACAAGCGCACGCTGGGCAGCGCCTCGTTGCCCTGCGTGCTGGAATCGAGAACGAGGTTGTTCGCCGCGCTGATGGCCATGTTGTTTGCCCCGTTGGGCGTGGCGGTGAGCGTGAGCGTGAAGTCCTTGCCGTCACCGAAGATGTCGGTCCACGTGAACACGGACGAGGTGGCGCTCAACCGTGTGTACGTGGCGGTGCTCGTGCTGACCGTCGCCGTGCAGTTCGTCGTCGATGCAGCCGCCAGCGGTGTGGCCACGGCGGCGGCGATCACGGGCAGCGACCATGCTGCTCCCTTCACGATCGTCCTGCGCGACATGCCGCGCCCCGGGACTGCTACCTCGTTTTCATTCATCTGTTCCGAATCCCCTCGATTGGACGCCGATGCCTCCGGTGTGGACGCCTGTGCGTCGATACACCTACAAGGAGTCAGACGGTCTCCGAAAGTGACGCGAGGTGGAGAAGAAAGAGCCGAAAAGGCGGAAGACGTGACGCGAATCAACTTTCCTGACCTCCTCGCGTCACCTCCGAGTCTGTTCCGACTCCTTACCGAGGGACGACAGAGAGCCCACGGAACAGAGGGCTCGACAGAGCCGGACAAGGAAACAGCATGCAGGAAGAACTCGACACTCAGGGCATCTCGCGCCGGACGCTCGTCAAGGGCGCAGCGTGGTCGGTGCCGGTCGTCGCTGTGGCGGTCGCCGCTCCGCTGGCCGCGGCATCCACCACAGCGCCGCCCGCCACGTTCTGGGCGACCGGCGCGACCGTGAGCGTCGTCAGCGGCAACGTCACCAACTTCACGGTGGAGGGCAGCGACGCGGACGGGAACCTCGCGCTGCTTCCCGCCGGTACGAGCGTGACGATCGTGCCCGACTCTGGCGTCACCCTGGCAGTCACCAACGCCATCGGCATCGTGGTGACGACGAACCCCGACGGCTCGATCACGGGCATCATCACCGCGAACGACATCACCAACATCCGCATCCAGTTCCGCCCCACGGGTGCGTCCGGATCCGGCTACGCGATCACGACCAACATCGACATCGACCCGTTCACCGAGACGATCGACGTGAAGCTGCGCTGATTCGATCAGGACGGAGATGGCCGGCCCGCCGATGCGGATCGGCCATCTGCGTTACACCGCTCCAGCCTTGACCGGCAGCCGGGCCGGAGGCGCTATCCCGCGAGGAGTCCGAGCCCGCGGATGCCGTCGACGACATTGTCGTGGTCCTGCGCAGACGGCAACCCCGACATCGTCGCGACCGCGACGACACCCACACCCTCCACGCGGATGGGGACAGCACCGCCGGCGACGGCGTAGACGGCGGGATCGAGCCACCCCGGTTCGTGCATGTCGCGCCCGCCGTTCTCGATGCGCGCTTCCAGCAGCGCGGTGCTGGTGTCGAAGCGGAGGGCCGTCGCGGCCTTCTTCTCCACCCAGGAGTCGTTATCGGCGGTCGCGCCCGGCAGCGACGCGTGGAACAGTATCCCGGACGAGGTACGCACGTCGACGGCGACCGGATGACCAGCTGCGAGTGCCCGTTCTGCGATGGCACGTCCGAGCTCCCACGCGTCTTTGCGGTCGAACCGGCGCAGGACGAGTTCGACGTGCTCGTTCTCCAGCTGGGCGAGCCTTGCGTCATCGGCCATCGGTGCTGCCTCTCGTAGGTGGTTCGAGTGAGACTGTAGCGGGCGAGGGCAGAATTCGAGGACTCCGTCGGCGGCCGGGCACGGGACCGAGGGCGCGGTCCCCCGTCGCGTCCTCT
>NZ_JBLVOH010000066.1:7532-12713 GCF_053543675.1 Microbacterium umsixpiens | reverse complement strand
GCGGCCTTTCGAAACGTCCTGGTCGGGTCCGAGGACCTCCGTGGTGGCGAGTGAGGGATTCGAACCCCCGAATGCTGAGCAGTCTGATTTACAGTCAGATCCCTTTGGCCGCTTGGGTAACTCGCCAGAGCGCACCCGTCCGACTTGAACAGCCAACCGGGGGCACGAAAGATAAGCATACCTGCCCGAGGCGGGTCGAAGAAATCGAACCGTCAGCTGCCGTGGACCCCGCGCTGAGCGTCCGCCAACGACTCCGGAGTCCGCAGCAGACCGCCCTCCGCACGACACGTCGCGGCCGCGATGTCCATGGCGCGGAGGAGGAGCACATGCCACTCCTCCAGCTCGGTCGGGGACATGGACACCAGCCCAGCGGCAACGGCTGCGAGCGTCGCATCTCCTGCGCCGACCGTGTCGATCACGTCACCGGCGAGCGGGGTGATCGGCGCGGAGGCGATGCCCGCTTCCGTGTCGAGCGTCGCACCGGCCGCACCTGCGGTTGCCAGCACCGCAGCGGCACCGATCTCGCGAAGCCGCACTCGCAGCGCGTCGAGATCGCCATCGTAGAGGACCGCCGCATCGTCGGCGCCGACCTTGACGATGACTGCCGATGCGGCGATCCGTTCGAACCCTCGGACGAACTCGACACGATCATGCAGCATCCCGAGGCGCGGATTGGGGTCCACGGCGACACGGGCATCAGCGACGGCACCGACGAGAGCGTCCACCTCGCTCGGCACGTCGAAGGGGAAGCAGCTGATCGCGACGAGCCCGGCGTCCGCGATCGCGGTGCGTGCCTCGTCGGAATAGCGGATGCTGCGCCGCTGGGCAGCTTCGTTGAAGACGTACTCCGGCTCGCCGTTCGCCGCACGCCGCACGATCGCCCGCGAGGAGCCGAGCGGCGCCTCACTCGAGATCAGACGCACGCCATGATCGGAGAGGTACTCGCGGATGTGTGCGCCGGCCTCATCGTCACCCACCATGGCGATCAGGGTCGTCTCGACGCCCAGACGGCGCAGGCCCACGGCGACGTTCAACGCGGCCCCGCCCACCAACTCGCGCACACCGGCGCTGTCGTGGATCTCGTCGATCAGAGCATCGCCGATCACGACCACGGAAGATGTCTCGTTGCTCACCCGCCGACCCTATCGCCCTCACCTGTCCCCACCTGCCCGTCACGCCCCGCTCCCCGCCCCCACGACATCGCCGTGGGTACGAAGAAGGCCCCAGGGTGAACCCCGGGGCCTTCCTCAATCACTCAGTACTCAATCAGTTGTAAGTACCGGGGGTGATGTCGTCCGTCGAGAACGCGTCGAAGTCGACGTATCCGAAGTCGCCGTCGGCGTACGCACCGTCGGATGCGAAGATCCGGTTCGGGTAGCGCTCGCTCTTGGCTTCCTCGGTGGCCTCGACCGTGACGTCGCGGTACTTCGAGAGACCGGTTCCGGCGGGGATGAGCTTACCGATGATGACGTTCTCCTTGAGACCGACCAGCGGGTCACGCTTGCCCTGCATCGCAGCCTCGGTGAGCACGCGGGTCGTCTCCTGGAAGGAGGCGGCCGACAGCCACGACTCGGTCGCGAGCGACGCCTTCGTGATACCCATCAGCTCCGGTCGGCCCGACGCGGGGCGCTTGCCCTCTGACACGGTCTCGCGGTTGATCGACTGGTAGCGCTTGAGGTCGACCATCTCACCCGGCAGCAGGTTCGTGTCGGCGTGATCGACGACCGTGACCTTGCGGAGCATCTGACGGACGATGACCTCGATGTGCTTGTCGTGGATCGGCACACCCTGCGAGCGGTACACGCCCTGGACGCCGCCGACGAGGTAACGCTGCACCTCGCGAGCACCCATGACACGCATGATCTCCTTGGGGTCGAGCGTGCCCACCAGGATCGGCTGACCGACCGTGACGTGCTGCCCGTCCTCGACGAGAAGCGTCGCACGCTTCAGCACCGGGTAGATGACCGGCTCTTCACCGCTGTCGGGCGTGAGGATGACCTTCTTGCCCTTGTCGGTCTCGTCGATCGCGATGCGGCCATCGGCCTCGGCGATCGGCGACGCGCCCTTGGGGGTACGCGCCTCGAAGAGCTCCTGCACGCGGGGAAGACCCTGCGTGATGTCATCCGCCGATGCCGAACCACCCGTGTGGAAGGTACGCATCGTCAGCTGGGTACCGGGCTCACCGATCGACTGGGCCGCGATGATGCCGACGGCCTCGCCGATGTCGACGGTCTTACCCGTCGCGAGCGAACGGCCGTAGCACTGCGCGCAGACACCGACGGCGGAGTCGCAGGTCAGGACCGAGCGCACCTTGATGGTCTCGACGCCCAGAGCGACCAGCTTGTCGATCAGCACGTCACCCACGTCGTCGCCGGCAGAGGCGAGGACCTCGCCCTTGCTGTCGACCACGTCGGAGGCCAGCGTACGAGCGAACACCGAGTTCTCGACGTTCGCGTCACGCACCAGCTCGCCCTGCGAGTTCGGAGCGGCGATCGGGAGCTCGAGGCCCTTCGACGTGCCGCAGTCCTCTTCGCGGATGATGACGTCCTGCGAGACATCCACCAGACGACGGGTCAGGTAACCCGAGTCGGCGGTACGCAGAGCGGTGTCGGCCAGACCCTTACGGGTACCGTGCGTCGCGATGAAGTACTCCGCCACCGACAGACCCTCGCGGTACGAGGAGATGATCGGACGCGGGATGATCTCACCCTTGGGGTTGTTCACGAGACCACGCATACCGGCGATGTTCCGGATCTGCAGCCAGTTACCACGGGCGCCCGAGGACACCATGCGGTTGATGGTGTTGTCCTCCGGGAAGTTCGCCTTCATCGCGGCCTGGACCTCGTCGGTCGCCTCGGTCCAGATCTTGATGAGCTCCTGGCGACGCTCGGAGTCGGTCGTCAGACCCTTCTCGTACTGCGACTGGACCTTCGCGGCCTGCTTCTCGTAGCCGGCGACGATCTCCGCCTTGTTCGGCGGGGTGAGGATGTCGCTCAGGGCGACGGTCACACCGGAGCGCGTGGCCCAGTAGAAGCCGGCGTCCTTGATGCGGTCCAGCGATGCAGCGGTCTCGACCTTGGGGTACTCCTCGGCCAGCTTGTTGACGATCTGCGACAGCTTGTTCTTGTCAGCCTGCTCGCGGACGAACGGGTAGCCCTTCGGCAGCGTGTCGTTGAAGATCGCCTGACCCAGCGAGGCGTCCACGAGACCGTGGCGCTCGTAGCCCTCGGGAGCTTCGCCCTCGAGGAAGGTCAGACCCGGGATGCGGATGCGGATCTTCGCCTGCAGGTCGAGGGTGCCCTCGTCCTTGGCCAGGATCGCCTCGCCCACCGAACCGAATGCACGGCCCTCACCGGCTGCGCCCTCCTTGACCGTGGTCAGGTGGTGCAGACCGATGATCATGTCCTGCGAAGGCAGGGTGACCGGGCGCCCGTCGGACGGCTTCAGGATGTTGTTCGACGCGAGCATCAGCACGCGGGCCTCGGCCTGAGCCTCGACCGACAGCGGCAGGTGCACAGCCATCTGGTCACCGTCGAAGTCGGCGTTGAACGCCGCGCAGACGAGCGGGTGCAGCTGGATGGCCTTGCCCTCGACGAGCTGCGGCTCGAACGCCTGGATGCCGAGGCGGTGCAGCGTGGGTGCACGGTTCAGCAGAACCGGACGCTCACGGATGATCTCCTCGAGCACGTCCCAGACCTCGGGACGGGTGCGCTCGACCGCGCGCTTGGCGGCCTTGATGTTCTGCGAGTGACCGAGGTCGATCAGACGCTTGATGACGAACGGCTTGAAGAGCTCCAGAGCCATCTGCTTGGGCAGACCGCACTGGTGCAGCTTCAGCTGCGGGCCGACGATGATGACCGAACGGCCGGAGTAGTCGACGCGCTTGCCGAGCAGGTTCTGACGGAAGCGACCCTGCTTACCCTTCAGCATGTCGCTGAGGGACTTCAGGGCACGGTTTCCGGTACCGGTGACGGGACGACCACGGCGACCGTTGTCGAACAGTGCGTCGACGGCCTCCTGCAGCATGCGCTTCTCGTTGTTGACGATGATCTCGGGAGCACCGAGGTCGATCAGACGACGAAGACGGTTGTTGCGGTTGATGACGCGGCGGTACAGGTCGTTCAGGTCGGAGGTGGCGAAACGGCCACCGTCGAGCTGGACCATCGGGCGCAGCTCCGGCGGGATGACCGGGACGACGTCGAGGACCATCGCGGCCGGGCTCATACCGGTCTCGAGGAACGAGCTGACGACCTTGAGGCGCTTGATCGCACGGATCTTGCGCTGGCCCTTGCCCTCGGAGATCTGCAGACGCAGGTTCTCCGCCTCGGCGACCAGGTCGAACGCCGCGAGGCGACGCTGGATCGACTCGGCGCCCATGTAGGCCTCGAAGTACTGACCGAAGCGGTCCTGCAGCTCGTGGAAGACGTCGTCCTCCGGGCGCAGTGCGCCGACCTCGAGGGTGCGGAAGTCTTCCCACACGCGCTCGAGCTTGGCGATCTGCTCGTCGGCACCCTTGCGGATGAGGGACATCTCCTTCTCGGCGGCGTCCTTCACCTTCTTCTTGGCGTCGGCCTTGGCACCCTCTGCCTCGAGAGCAGCGAGCTCCTCCTCCAGCTTGGCCAGGCGCTCCGCGATCTTGGAGTCGCGGCGGTCGCCGAGCGTCTTCAGCTCGAGGCGGATGTTGTTCTCCTGCGTGCCCAGGTCGCGGTGACGAGCATCCTCATCGACCGAGATGACCATGTAGGCAGCGAAGTAGATGACCTTCTCGAGGTCCTTCGGCGCCATGTCGAGCAGGTAGCCGAGACGCGAGGGCACGCCCTTGAAGTACCAGATGTGGGTGACGGGAGCGGCGAGCTCGATGTGACCCATGCGCTCGCGACGGACGGAGCTCTTGGTGACCTCCACGCCGCAGCGCTCGCAGACGATGCCCTTGAAGCGGACACGCTTGTACTTGCCGCAGGCGCACTCCCAGTCGCGGGACGGGCCGAAGATCTGCTCTCCGAAGAGACCATCCTTCTCCGGCTTCAGGGTGCGGTAGTTGATGGTTTCGGGCTTCTTGACCTCACCGTACGACCACGCGCGGATGTGGTCCGCGGTGGCCAGGCCGATGCGAAGCTCATCGAAAGTGTTTGACTCGAGCACTGATTCTCCTGTGTCGGAATTCTTTTTGAGAAGTCTGCT
>NZ_JBLVOH010000066.1:1124-7512 GCF_053543675.1 Microbacterium umsixpiens | reverse complement strand
CACCAGCGGATTAGATCTCGTCGATCGAGGCGGCCTCGAAGCGGCTGGAGATGTTGATACCGAGTTCCTCTGCGGCGCGGAACGCCTCATCGTCGGTGTCGCGGAGGTTGACCAGCGTGCCGTCGGCCGAGAGGACCTCGACGTTCAGGCAGAGCGACTGCATCTCCTTCATGAGCACCTTGAAGGACTCGGGGATGCCGGGCTCCTGGATGTTCTCGCCCTTGACGATCGCCTCGTACACCTTGACGCGGCCGAGGATGTCGTCGGACTTGATCGTGAGGAGCTCCTGGAGCGCGTACGCGGCGCCGTAGGCCTCGAGGGCCCACACCTCCATCTCACCGAAGCGCTGTCCACCGAACTGCGCCTTACCACCGAGCGGCTGCTGGGTGATCATCGAGTACGGACCCGTGGAACGTGCGTGGATCTTGTCGTCGACCAGGTGGTGCAGCTTCAGGATGTACATGTAGCCCACGGAGATCGGAGCCGGGAACGGCTCACCCGAGCGGCCGTCGAACATCTGGGCCTTTCCGGTGGAGTCGATCAGACGGACACCGTCGCGGGTCGGGGTGGTCACGTCGAGGAGACCGGCGATCTCCTCCTCGCTCGCACCGTCGAACACCGGGGTGGCGACCTTCGTACCGGGAGCCGCCTCGAAGGCCTGCTCCGGCAGACGAGCCGCCCACTCCGGGGTGCCCTCGACCTTCCAGCCCTGCTTCGCGATCCACCCGAGGTGGGTCTCGAGGACCTGACCGAAGTTCATTCGACCCGGGATACCGAGCGGGTTCAGCACGATGTCGACCGGGGTGCCGTCCGCCATGAACGGCATGTCCTCGATCGGGAGGATCTTCGCGATGACACCCTTGTTGCCGTGACGGCCGGCGAGCTTGTCACCCTCGGTGATCTTGCGCTTCTGGGCGATGTAGACCACGACGCGGCGGTTCACGCCGGAGCCGAGCTCGTCGTCGCCGTCTTCGGCGTTGAACTCCTTGACGGCGATGATCGTGCCCTGCTCACCGTGGGGCACCTTCAGCGAGGTGTCACGGACTTCGCGGCTCTTCTCGTTGAAGATCGCGCGGAGCAGACGCTCCTCGGCCGACAGCTCGGTCTCACCCTTCGGCGTGACCTTGCCGACGAGGATGTCGCCGGGACGGACCTCGGCGCCGATGCGGATGATGCCGCGCTCGTCGAGGTCCTTCAGCAGCTCCGGGCTGACGTTGGGGAGGTCACGGGTGATCTCCTCCTTGCCGAGCTTGGTGTCGCGAGCATCGACCTCGTACTCCTCGATGTGGATCGACGAGAGGGTGTCGTCCTTCACCAGGTCCTGGCTCAGGATGATCGCGTCCTCGAAGTTGTAGCCCTCCCACGTCATGAACGCGACGAGGAGGTTCTTTCCGAGGGCCAGCTCGCCGTTCTCGGTGGCGGGGCCATCGGCGATGACCTCTCCGACCTCGACGCGCTCACCGGCGTTGACGACGACCTTCTGGTTGTACGACGTGCCCTGGTTGGAGCGGTCGAACTTGCGCAGGTGGTACTCCTGCGTTCCGCCCTCGTCGAGCATGACGACGACGCGGTCTGCGGAGACCTCGGACACGACACCGGCCTTGTCGGCGGTGAGCACGTCACCGGCGTCGATGGCCGTGTAGCCCTCCATACCGGTTCCGACGAGCGGCGAGTCGCTGCGGAGCAGCGGCACAGCCTGACGCTGCATGTTGGCACCCATGAGGGCGCGCTGTGCGTCGTCGTGCTCGAGGAAGGGGACGAGCGAGGTCGCGACCGAGACCATCTGGCGCGGGGAGACGTCGATGTAGCCGATCTCCTCGGGGACGAACAGGTCGACCTCGCCGCTGCCGCCCTTGGGGCGTGCCAGGACGTGGCTCTCGCGGAAGCGACCCTTGGCATCGAGCGGGGCGTTGGCCTGCGCGATGTTGAAGTCGACCTCTTCGGAAGCGGTGAGGTAGTCGATCTGGTCGGTGACGACGCCACCGGTGACCTTGCGGTACGGGGTCTCGATGAAACCGAACGAGTTGATGCGCGCGAACGTCGCGAGAGCACCGATCAGACCGATGTTCGGGCCTTCAGGCGTCTCGATGGGGCACATGCGGCCGTAGTGCGACGGGTGGACGTCACGGACCTCGACGCCGGCGCGGTCACGCGAGAGACCACCGGGGCCGAGCGCGGAGAGACGACGCTTGTTCGTCAGACCCGCGAGCGGGTTGTTCTGGTCCATGAACTGCGACAGCTGCGACGTTCCGAAGAACTCCTTGATCGCGGCGACGACGGGGCGCACGTTGATCAGGGTCTGCGGCGTGATGGCCTCGATGTCCTGCGTGGTCATGCGCTCGCGGACGACGCGCTCCATGCGGGACAGACCGGTGCGGACCTGGTTCTGGATCAGCTCGCCGACCGCGCGGATGCGACGGTTGCCGAAGTTGTCGATGTCGTCGGTCGCGAGACGGATCTCGGCCTTCTTGCCACCGCGGATGCCCGTGAAGGTCTCCTCGGTGCCTGCGTGCAGGCGGACGAGGTACTTGATCGTGGCCACGATGTCCTCGACGGTGAGCACCGACGAGTTCAGCGGCTGGTCCAGGCCCAGCTTGTGGTTGATCTTGTAGCGACCGACCTTGGCCAGGTCGTAGCGCTTCGGGTTGAAGTAGAAGTTGTCGAGGAGCGCACGGGCTGCCTCGGCGGCCACCTGCTCGCCCGGACGGAGCTTGCGGTAGATGTCGCGGAGCGCATCTTCCTTCGTGACGATCGTGTCCTTCGCGAGCGTCTCCTCGATCGAGGTGTAGCCGGCGAACTCGGCGAGGATCTCCTCGCTGGTCATGCCCAGCGCCTTGAGGAAGACCGTGACCGACTGCTTGCGCTTGCGGTCGACGCGCACGCCGACCTGGTCGCGCTTGTCGATCTCGAACTCGAGCCATGCACCACGGCTCGGGATGACGCGAGCCGACACGATGTCCTTGTCACTCGTCTTGTCGGGGGTCTTGTCGAAGTAGACACCCGGCGAGCGCACGAGCTGCGAGACGACGACGCGCTCGGAGCCGTTGATGATGAACGTGCCCTTGTCGGTCTGCAGCGGGAAGTCGCCCATGAAGACCGTCTGGGTCTTGATCTCACCCGTGAGGTGGTTCATGAACTCGGCCTCGACGTACAGCGGAGCGGCGTAGGTCTTGCCACGCTCCTTGCACTCCTCGATCGAGTACTTCTCCGGCTCGAGGTACGGGTTCGTGAACGACAGCTGCATCGTCTCGCCGAGGTCCTCGATCGGAGAGATCTCCTCGAAGATCTCGCCGAGACCGCTGTTCTCGTTGACGTCGGTGCGACCCTGCTTCTTGGCCTCGGCAACGCGCGCCTTCCAGGCGTCGTTTCCGACCAGCCAACCGAAGGACTCGGTCTGCAGGGCAAGAAGGTCTGGGACAGTCAGCGTGTCGGAGATCTTGGCGAACGAAAGACGGGAAGCTCCGCGTCCGTTCTTGGTGGTGGTGGATGTGGATGCGTTGCGAGCAGCAGCCAAGGGAATAACCTCCGTGAGCCCCGCAGGGCTTCTCGATTCCTTTGTCGTCAGGTGGAGTGTGCGCCCGGGAACTCAACAGATGCCGACCACCATATGAGGGCAGGGAGAAGCGAGCGCAACTACCAACTATACGCACGATTGTGCGACATGGCAAGCGGAGTCCTTGACCAATCTCGGATGCTGCGGTATGAGCGTCCGATCACCGGGTCGGTGCAGGGCCGACCCGGTGGTGTCAGGACGCGATGTTCAGCTCGTTGCCCGGGATCGACGCCAGCAGACGCCGCGTGTACGGGTCGCGCGGGTTCGTGAAGATCTCCTCCGAGGTCGCCGCCTCGACGAGCTTCCCGTCCTTCATCACGCACACGTAGTCGCTGATGAGGCGCACCACCGCGAGGTCGTGCGAGATGAAGAGGTAGCTCAGCCCGTACTCGCTCTGCAGGTCGCCGAGCAGCGTCAGGATCTGGTCCTGCACCAGCACGTCCAGCGCCGACACCGGCTCGTCGCACACGATCAGATCCGGAGACAGCGCGAGCGCCCGGGCGATCGCGACACGTTGCCGCTGGCCGCCGGACAGCTCTGACGGATACCGGCGCAGCATCGACTGCGGCAGCGCCACGTCGTCGAGCAGCTGCCGGACGCGCGTTCGCCGGTCGGCGCTGCTCCCCCGCTTGTAGAAGTCGAGCGGCTCGGCGATCAGACGTTCGATCGTGAACATCGGGTTCAGGCTCGAGTACGGATCCTGGAAGATCGGCTGCACCTGCTGCCGGAACTCCTTGGTCTCCGCTCGGCTCAGCGACGCGATGTCCTTGCCCTCGTAGCGGATCAGCCCGCTCGTGGGTTCGATCACCTTGAGCAGCATCCGCGCGGTCGTGGTCTTGCCCGACCCGGACTCCCCCACGATCGCCACGGTCTCCCCGCGCGGGATCGCCAGCGACACGTCGTCGACGGCCACGAAGTCCTCTCCGCGCCCCCGCACCGGGTACACCTTGGTGAGGTTCTCGATCTCGACGATGTTGTCGACATGTGCCGCCGTGCGGGAGGCATCCTCTTCGTCGACCCGTTCCTTCACCTGGAACGCCTGAGGTTGCAGCCGGGCGACGGCGACCGATGGGGCCGCCTGCACGAGCGACTTCGTGTACTGATGCTGCGGATCCTCGAGGATCTGTCGCGCGTCTCCCTGCTCGACGACCTTGCCCCGGTGCATCACGATCACCCGCTCGGCCCGCTCGGCGGCAAGGCCCAGGTCGTGCGTGATGAGCAGCACCGCCGTTCCCAGCTCACGGGTCATCGCGCCGATCTGGTCGAGGATCGTCTGCTGCACCGTGACGTCGAGCGCACTGGTCGGCTCGTCGGCGATCAGCAGCCGCGGCTTGCACGCCAGTCCGATCGCGATCAGGGCGCGCTGACGCATGCCGCCGGAGAACTCGTGCGGATACTGCTTGGCGCGCCGCTCCGGATCGGGGAGGCCCGCGGCGGTCAACGCCTCGACCACCTTCGCCTGCACGTTCTGCCGCGTGGCGAGCCCGTGCGCGAGCAGTGTCTCCGCCACCTGCGTGCCGATCTTCGCGACCGGGTTCAGGTTCGACATCGGGTCCTGCGGCACGAGGCCGATGTCGCGACCGCGGATCGTGCGCAGCTCGTGCTCCGGCGCGTGGGAGATCTCCTTCCCGTCGAGCCGGATGCTGCCCGACGCGATCTTCCCTCCCCCGGCGAGCAGCCCGATGATGGCCATGGCCGTCGTCGACTTGCCCGAACCGGACTCGCCCACGATCGCGACGGTCTCACCGGGTCGGATCTCGAGGTCGACACCCTCGACGGCGTGCACGACGCCGTCCATGGTGGCGAAGTCCACGGCGAGCCCCTGGACGGACAGCAGCGGCTCGGTGGACATCTGATTCTCCTTCGCGGCGCGCATCGCGCCTTCGTCGCGGGCGTTCATCGTGCCCTCGTCCGTGGGTCCATCGCCTCACGCAGCGCTTCGCCCAGCAGGGTGAAGCCGAGCGCGGTGACGGCGATGCAGATACCCGGGAGGAACGCGAGCCACGGGGCGATCGCGAGCTCGGCCTGCGCGTAGGTGAGCATGCGCCCCCACTCGGCGGTCGCGGGGCCGCCGCCGCCGAGACCGAGGAACGACAGCGCGGCCGCATCGATCACGGCCGTCGCGAGCGTCAACGTGCCCTGGACGATCACGGGGCCGATGGCGTTCGGCAGCACGTGCGACATCGTGATGCTGCCGCGGCCGAGACCGAGTGTCTGCGCCGAGAGCACGTAGTCGCTCGACCGCTGCTGCAGCATCGACGCACGGAGCAGCCGGGCGAAGATGGGCACCTGGGAAGCACCGATCGCGATCATCACCGCGAACGGCGTCTGCCCGAGGATCGCGGCGATCGACACCGCCAGCAGCAGGTTCGGCACCGAGAGGATGATGTCGACGACGCGCATGATGAGGGTGTCGACCCACCCGCCGAACGTGCCGGCGAGGAGGCCGAGGATCATGCCGCCCACGAGTCCCATCGCGGTGGAGATGACGCCGATCATCAGGGAGGCCTGCGCACCCCAGATGAGCTTGGACAGCACGTCGCCGCCGAAACGGTCGAGGCCCAGCGGGAACCCCGGCACCTCGCCCGGACCCGGGATGTAGGTCGGCGTGATGTACTTCGCGCCGGGAAGCGCCGTCTCCGGGTACGGGGCGAGCCACGGAGCGAGAGCGGCGACCAGGAGGAACAGCACCACGATGACCGCGCCGATCCATGCGGTCGGGTTGCGGCGGAGCCGACGGAACACATCCCGCCAGAAACCGCCGGAGCCCTTCTTGAGGTCGGCCTGGGCGATCGCGACGGTGTCGATGCTGCCGCCGCTCTCGGCCGACGGGCC
>NZ_JBLVOH010000066.1:0-1104 GCF_053543675.1 Microbacterium umsixpiens | reverse complement strand
GGTGGGAGGGCGATGCTCATGAGACCGCCTCCTTTCGGACGATGACGAGGGACATCACTGCACCCTCACTCTCGGGTCGATGAAGCTGTAGGAGACATCGACCGCCAGGTTGATCAGCGCGTACGCGATCGCGATGAAGATGATGAATCCCTGGAGGACCGGGAAGTCCCTGGTGAAGATCGCCCGCGCCAGGAACGAACCGATGCCCGGGAACGCGAACACCGTCTCGGTGAGCACGGCGCCCGAGATCAGGAGTCCGGTCTGCAGGCCGATCGTCGTGATCACCGGCAGCATCGCGTTGCGCAGGATGAAGCGGTTGCGCAGCGTCGGGGCTCCGACGCCCTTCGCGCGTCCGGTGCGCACGTAGTCCGCGTTCTGCACCTCCAGGACGCTGGCCCTGGTGATGCGGACGATGATGGCGAGCGGGATCGTGCCCAGCGCGAGCGCCGGCAGGATCAGATGCAGGATCGCATCCCACGAGGCATCGAACTCGCCCGTGATGATGCCGTCCCACACGTAGAACCCGGTGGGATGGGTGGCGTCTATTCGCGGATCCTGACGGCCGTCCGACGGCAGCCATCCGAGCTGCACGGCGAAGACGTACTTCAGGATGAACGCCAGGAAGAACACCGGGATGGTGATGCCGATCAGGCTCAGCACCACCGACGCGTGGTCGGTGAGCTTGCCGTGACGACGAGCGGCCCAGTATCCGAGAGGGATGCCGACGCCGATCGCGAAGATCAGCGCCATGACGCTCAGCTCGAGCGTCGCCGGGAAGCGGCGCATGAACTCCTCGACGACGGGGCGGTTCGTCTGGATGGACGTTCCGAAGTCGCCCTGGAGCAGTCGCCCGATCCAGGTGAAGTACTGCTGGATGAGGGGTTCGTCGAAGCCGTAGAGCTCGTTGACCCTGGCGACGGCCTCCGGTGTGGCCTTCTCGCCGAGTAGGGCGACCGCGGGGCCGCCGGGAAGGGCTCTGACCCAGGCGAACAGCAGGATGCTGAGCCCGAACAGAGTGGGAATGAGGAACAGCAGTCGCCTGCCGATGGTGCGCAGCACGAAGATCTCCGTCGATCAGAAGGTACGCCGTGTCCCGGTCCCGCG
>NZ_JBLVOH010000065.1:7159-32739 GCF_053543675.1 Microbacterium umsixpiens | reverse complement strand
CAGACTGGCCATCGTCGGTGCGGGCCCCGCCGGCATCTATGCCGCGGACATCCTGCTGAAGGCCGAGCGCAAGTTCGACGTCTCGATCGACCTTTTCGAACAGCTCCCTGCTCCGTACGGACTCGTGCGTTACGGCGTCGCCCCCGATCACCCTCGCATCAAGGGCATCGTCAACGCGCTGCGAGACGTGCTCGACCGCGGGGACATCCGCCTGTTCGGCAACGTGCGCTTCGGTGAGGACATCACCCTCGACGACCTGAAGAAGCACTACAACGCCGTGGTCTTCGCGACCGGCGCGATCCGCGATACCTCGATGGAGATCCCGGGGATCGATGCGGTCGCCTCCTACGGTGCCGCCGACTACGTCAGCTGGTTCGACGGACACCCGGACGTGCCGCGCGAGTGGCCGCTGGATGCCGCATCCGTCGGTGTGCTCGGCAACGGCAACGTGGCGCTCGACGTCGCGCGCATGCTCGCGAAGCACGCCGAGGATCTGCTCGTCACCGAGGTGCCGGCCAATGTCTACGAGGGCCTCAAGGCCAGCGAGATCACCGACGTGCACGTCTTCGGTCGCCGCGGCCCGGCGCAGGTGAAGTTCACGCCGCTGGAGCTCCGCGAGCTCGGCGAGCTGCGCGACGTCGACATGGTCGTCTACGACGAGGACTTCGACTACGACGAGGCCTCGAAGGATGCGGTCGCCAGCAACAAGCAGGTCATGGTGATCGACCGCATCCTGCAGTCGTGGCGCAAACGCGACTCGGTGAACAATGCCGGGGGCACGGCCTCGCGCCGTCTGCACCTGCATTTCTGGGCGCGCCCTGTCGAGGTGCGCAAGGACGAGAACGGCCGCGTCGCGGCACTCGTCTACGAGCGCACGCAGCCCGACGGACAGGGCGGCGCGGTGGGAACCGGGGAGCTGCGCGAGGTGCCGATCCAGGCGCTGTACCGTGCGATCGGATACTTCGGCTCGCCCCTTCCCGGTGTGCCGTTCGACAAGAAGCACGGCGTCATCCCGAACCGTGAGGGCCAGGTGCTCGCGAAGGACTCCAACGAGCGGGTCTCCGGCATCTACGCGACCGGGTGGATCAAGCGCGGCCCGGTGGGTCTGATCGGGCACACGAAGTCCGACGCCATGGAGACCGTTCGGCACATCATCAACGACCAGGGCTCCTGGTGGCACCCGGAGGACCCCTCCGAAGAGGCCGTCGTCGAGCTGCTGCGCGAGCGCGGCGTGCGCTGGACCGACCTCGAGGGGTGGCACCGTCTCGACGAGCACGAGATCTCCCTCGGTGCTCCCGAGGAGCGCGCCCGCGTCAAGGTCGTGCCGCGCGACGAGATGGTGCGCGTCTCCCGGGGCGAATAGGAGGTTCGCCTCCGCCGTCCCCGGTCTCGTCGGCTAGCCTGGCGACGACGGGGGAGGAATGCATGACCGAATGGATCCGGGATGTGCTCGGCGATGAGTTCCAGCAGCTGACCCTCGACCTCGGCACCGATGAGCAGGGTCCGGTGGTGGCCACCCTGGTGCGCGCGCTCCCGGCCGAGCCGGACCTCTGGAACCGCATCCGTGGACGGTGGCCGTTGCTCGACGGCGTCGACGTGCTCTACGTGCACGGTTGGTCGGACTACTTCTTCCAGAAACGGCTCGCGCGTTTCTGGACCTCGCGGGGTGCCCGCTTCTTCGCGCTCGACCTCCGCAAATACGGTCGCAGCCTCCGCGACGGACAGACGCCCGGCTACGTCGCCGACCTCGTCACCTACGACGAGGACATCGGGGCGGCGCTGGAAGCGATGGGACGGGGGAAGGGCGGAATCGAGTCGTCCCGGCGTCTGGTGCTGCTCGGACACTCGACCGGCGGGCTCGTCCTGAGCCTCTGGGCGTCTCGTCATCCTGGTGCGGCGGATGCGGTGATCCTGAACAGCCCGTGGCTGGAGTTCCAGTTCGCGCCGGCGCGGGCGGCGATCGCGCCCATGGTGGAGCTGCAGGCTCGCATCCGGCCCATGGAGGCGGCGCCGCAGGTCGACCTGGGCTTCTACACCCGTGCTCAGCTGGAGGTCGCCGACCCGGATGATCCGATGGAGGTGAATCCGCTCTGGCGCCCCGCGCAGACCATGGCGGTGTACGCGGGCTGGTTGCATGCGATCCTCTCCGGGCACAAGGCCGTGGCCGCAGGACTGGGGATCACGGCTCCGGTGTGCGTGTTGCTCTCGGCGCGGTTCGTGCCCCCGACGCGGTGGTCGGAAGAGCTCACCAGCGCAGACTCCGTGCTCGTCGTCGACGACATCGCGCGCGCGGCGCTGCGGCTCGGGGCGAGTGTGACGGTGGAGCGCATCGACGGTGCGCTGCACGACGTCTTCCTCTCGCGCCACGACGCGCGCGAGGACGCCTACCGACGCCTCGAGCGTTGGGTCACGGGCTGGCGCGCGGCGATCTGATCTCGCGTCACAGGTAGTACATCGTCCGGACGAGGCGCTCCGCCTCATCGCCGTCGCCGTCGCGGACGGCGCCCGCGAAGGCGATGTACACGTCGCGCATCCGAGCGCGGTCCGTCACGGGGACCACCCAGTCGCGGAGGTTGCGGAACAGAACCATGCTCGCGTCCTCCATCAGTGTTCGGTGCTGCGCGTTCCCGCTCCGATCTCCGAGATACGAGAACACCGCCCATCGCGCGTCCGAGGTCGTCTCGGGGTGTTCGAGGGACGCGTGCATCGCGGCCACGAGGCGCACGACGTGATCGCGCTGCGCGTCGCTGATGCGCGGCACGGCCAGCCGGGCGGCTATCGCCGCCTGGTACCCGGCGAACTCGAGCGACTGCGCGATCGTCTCCGACGTCACCTCGGTCACCTCGGTGTACCGGCTCGGATACATCGTCACCATCCCCAGCCGCTCCAGACGCTGAAGTGCTTCGCGAACGGGAGTTCGTGACACGTGCAGCTCTTCGGCCACATCGACGTCGCGGATGCGTTCGCCGGCTTCGATCGTGCCCTCGATGATCTGTCTGCCGAGGTGGTGGAACACCTCTTCGGCCAGAAGCTGCTTGCTCTCGCCGACACTCGTCGATCCGATAATGCTCATGGACCTGCCCCCAGTTGCCCTTCATTTCCCGAGCATCCCCATGATTCGCCCCGGGTGGGCCACCGCATCATGAGGTCGCGTCGGTTTCCAACACGATCTACGCCTGTCGACGCGTGTGGGGGCACACGGCTGTCGGCGACCTCTCCAGTCTTGGCCACTCGGGCCGGTATTCCGGTATGCGATCCTACTGCGCGGCTCCGGAAGACCGAAGTCGCGCCCGCGGGCAGACGAAAGGCCCCACTCGGTCTTTCGCCGAATGGGGCCTTTCGTCTTACAGGCGGGAGGTTCGCCTAGCGGTAGTTGATGAACGGTGCGAGGTTGGTTGAGAGTTTATGGCAAACCCTGATTCCCTCGGAAAACCGCTGGGGAGGGATTGGGGGAGGATTGGGTGTGGTTGGGGATGTCAGCATGTTTTGCGGACTGATTGCGGACTAGAGCAGGGGTCCGCGATCCTCGTCGGGCAGTGAGGCTAGGAACCGCTCGGCCTCTGCAACGGGTATGACCACCTTGGTTCCTGAGTAGACCGGTGACAGATCTCGCCGCTCAACATGCTTGTACATCTGCCGCGAAGAGATACCAGTGGCAGCGGCGAGCTCGGCGACTGAGTAGGCGAGGCGTCCACCTGACGGGCCAATCTCCAACCGTTCCAACTCTTCACGGATGATCTGCCTGAGCGTGTCCTCGATGTTCATGGTTGGACACTATGACGCCCATTCAAAGGACGGCAAGGACAGCTTGTCAGAGCCTGCGGTTTTGGGGTCTGAACTGGCCGATATGCAGAATTCGACTTAGCCGAGCCGCCCTGTGGATACGATAACCCCACATGCTCGATCTGAGGGGTAACCAATGACCTATCCGCCGCAGTACCCGCAGCCTTATATTGTCCAGCTTCAGCGCGCCCCATCGAACGGGCAGGCGGTGGGCGCGATGGTTCTCGGAATCATCGCCATCGCGGTTGGCGTATGGGCGCTGGTCCCGTTTCTCGGCATCGTTGCCGCGCTGCTCGGGTTCGTTCCGGCCGTTCTCGCGGTCATCTTCGGTCACCTCGGATTCAACACGTCGGTGAGGATGCAGGGGATCGGTCGAAGCCAGGCGATCACCGGATTCGTGCTCGGGTACGTCACCCTGGCGATCATTCTCGGGACGACGGTCTTCTGGTTCGCCGCGATCGGCGCCAGCAACTACTCAACCTGACGACGAAAGTCGCTATGTTCCGACGCATCATCCGATAGCGCACTTCCAGTCCACGGTGAGATCCACCTGCAATGCGGCATGATGGCTGCATGCTGAAGGGCTTTGCATTCAAGGGATACCGGAGCTTCCCCTCCTCTAAGTTGGCCGTGCTCGAGCCGCTGAGCAACGTCAACTTGATTGTCGGCAAGAACAACTCGGGCAAGTCGAACATCCTGCGAGTGCTGCATTCGCAGTTGGGGAGGCCCGCCTCCGCCGGGTCGCACGACCGCCCGCACGGAGAAGCCGAGCACGAGCCCATCGTGCTCTTCGGTCGTGAACTCTCCATTCCTCTCGATGAGCTGGAGAGGAGACACGGCTACGCCACGAAACGCGGTGTACAGGAATTCATGAATCATCCTTCTCTGGCGCGGGGAGGCACTGGCCTCCTGTGGATCGAGAGGGACGGTTCGCCTCATCTTGATGCTGGCGTACCGCCAAACACGTCCGGACTACTCCGGACGCTCACGGGCTCGTGGTCCAATGACGACCGCGCGAACGCGATGTCGCTCGTGCGCCACTTCGCCGGAGGCCTACAACCGCTCCCCACCGCCGTTTACGTCGAAGGCACGCGGGTCATCTCGGAGAAGAATGAGGATTCTCCAGATCTCAACGGAACCAGCATCAAGCGGAGGTTGTCGGAGCTGCAGAACCCGACTACGTCCCGCCTACCCGAGCGAGCGAAGTTCCAAGAGATCCAAGACTTCGTGCGTACCGTTCTAGACGACCCCGCAGTAACGATTGATATTCCCTACGATCTCTCGACCATTCACGTAACCCAGCACGGACGGACGCTGCCGATCGAGAACCTTGGAACCGGCGTCCATGAGGTGGTGATCTTGGCGGCGGCAGCCACGATCACCACAAATGCGGTGATGTGCATTGAAGAGCCGGAGGTTCACATGCACCCACTGTTACAGCGCCAGTTGCTGCGATACCTCGCCCAGCGGACTACGAACCAGTACTTCATCGCGACCCACTCCGCGCACTTACTCGACTCGCAGATTGGGTCCATATTCCACGTTCAGCACGAACCTGCGCTTGGCTCTAGCGTGCATCGAGCGGGGACGAGCAAAGAACACGCAAGCGTTGCGAGCGATCTCGGGTACCGCCCCTCTGATCTTGTCCAATCGAACGCTGTGATCTGGGTAGAGGGCCCATCCGATCGCATCTATGTGAAGGCTTGGCTGGAGCAACTGGCGCCGAAGCGGTTCGTTGAGGGGCTCCACTATTCGATCATGTTCTACGGGGGAAGCCTGCTCAATCAGTTGTCACCGCTCGATAGCGAAGAGGTGGACGAGTTCATCTCATTGCGGCGACTCAATCGCTACGTGGCTGTCGTAATCGACTCTGATCGTAAGTACGCGAGCGCCCGCCTGAATGCGACGAAACTTCGCGTCAAGGACGCTATCGAGTCCGATCCGGAACACGGAATGGTGTGGATTACAGCGGGCTACACGATCGAGAACTACGTCCCCCAGACTCGTCTCGACGCTGCGATCCGCAAGGCACATCCCGGTCGCCCGGGCTTGCGGTCTCAAGCCAAGAGCTTCCGCCCCATGGAGCGCTACGTCAATCCGCTCGGACAGGAACGAACCCACCTAGCTCATCCGAGCAAGGTGGCGATCGCGAAGCTCGCTACCGCGGAGCCAGTCACGTCATGGCCATTGGATCTGAAGAAGAAGATGAACGACCTTATTTCACTAATCGAAACTGCGAACTCTCACCTCTGAACCCACTAGTCGTACGTGCGGTGTACGTGCCAGCCATCTTGGCCCTTGTAGACGTCGAATACGAGTGAGGTCCCGTTGTCGTCGGTTCCTTGGAATCGCCACCCGTAGAGGCCGTGGTGTGGTTCGTCGAGGGGGACAGTCCAGGTGGAGTGGCGTAGCCGTGTGGGAGTGTCCGTGACGCGCCATCGTCGGCCGGCGTAGATCATCCGTGCGGGGATGTCGTTGGCCATCCATAGGGTTGCGACGTGTTCGATCGTTGGCGTGTCCATGGGTTAAGAGAATAGAACACTTGTTCGAAGGTTGCTACCCTGGGTGTTGGCCGGAGAAGGGAGTGCCGGCGTGGGGAATCCGGGTGCGACGTTGTCGGCTTACCGTGACATGCAGTCGCAGGCTCGAGCTGTCATTGAGGCGGCGAAGCATGGCCCTTTGCAGTCGCTGTCTGATCGTGAGCTTGACGCGCGGGAGCAGCCGATGACGATCTACCCGCGACCTAAGCGTGTCCGTGCGTGGGTGAGGTTCGGTGCTGAAGCGGTTCGGGTCGACGCCAAGCTGGTGCGTTCTACGCCACTCGCCGCCGGCATCGAGTTTCGTGCTGAGGATCAGACGTTCCGCTGCTGGGTGTGGGGCAACGCTGTGGAGCTGACCGATAGAGACGGCTGAGTGCCACGCTCAAGCGACATTGAGAAATCTGGTGATGGCATCGCAAGCTCCAGCGGCGTCCCGCGCGTGGAAGGCCTTACTGATTGCCGCGGTGAACGTCTCGGCGGCAACCCAATCGAACGCCCGATCCGACAACACCCAGTAGCGGCGCACGTGAGCACAAGTCAGTTGGACAATGCTGGCGCGGTCGGGACTTGCGTCATCTCTCGAGCAGCACACCGCTAGCTCTTCCATGGCCTCCGCGAAGGAAGACACATCCCGATTGCCTACAGCCGTAGCAAGCTGTGTCGTTAGGCCGCCGAGCACGGCTATCTCCTCGTTGCCCGCCCGAGGCAGGAAACGGCGTACGGCGCCTGTCCACACGTCCTCGAGGACGTCAACTGCGTTGCGGGTGCTCTCGGCGTCCACCAAAGGCACTCGCGAAAACATGTTGCGATACGTCTCGACTAGCCCTTCGCGGGTGAGCCGTTCAAGCGCCGCCCGGACGGTTTCCCTTGACGTGCCGAAGGCTACGGCAGTTTCACCGACGCCGAGCTTCGACCCCGGCTCCAATTCACCGTCAATGATCGCCGCACGTAGCCGCTCGTAAGCGCGCTCGGGGAGTGCGGTGCGGTCCATCGGGCCACCCGATAGCACCATGCTCCTTCTCCATTCCACGAGTGAGGAAGCGACGTGGCGCTCGAGGACCAGACGGGCAGCGAGTGGTTGGCCTTCCGCTCCGTGCAGCTTTCGCATGTACTCGGCGGAAGGCCCCAGCTCGGTGAACGGGACCTCCCCCGAACCGCGCTACCGCGTAACCGCGCTGACCTCGAACGATACGACAACGCCGTCAGGGCTGTCTACCTACCCTCGCCGGAGCGCTCTAAGTTCACGGGTGCACCCTTCACAGTGGTCTCTTGGAGGTGTACGTTGGCCGTGCGTTGCGCGTACCATGCACACGCAACCGGCGAAGCCCTCCAAGTGACGCCGGCCGAGAACCCCGGACCTCCCCCTAACGTGCCGGGGTTCTCGCGTGTCTCGCGCAACTACTCCGTGGACGATTCCATGACCTCGTCGACGAGCTGGATACCGCCGGTCGAACTCGCCGAGTGCATGAGATCTTCGATCCACTTGGCGTTCAGTTGTGGTGGTTCCGGGTCGTCGAACGTGAAACGCAACGGGATCGATGGGTGCAGCCAGATTGTGGATCGTCCCTCGGGGTCGCCTTCAGGGTGCCGCCAGGAGAGAGTGAAGCTCTCGTTACGGCGCAGCTTCGTGGCGATGACGATCTTGAGGTGCGCGAGGGCGCGGTCGTCGATGTGTATCGGTTCGCTGCCGCCGTCGTATCGGATGTGACCCATGTCTGCACGATATCGTCTGGGCTCGCTGAGGCATACGGTTCCGAGCCGTCCGACCCGTGCTTTTGAGTTCCCGCCGACGGCTGTCAAGGGGCCTTCGAACTCGCGGCTACCCAGGCAGGATCTAGCTACCGATGAAGGGCGGAAACGAATGGGCACGTTCATCTATGGCGGCGGATCGAAGGTCGAGATTGAAGATCGTGCTCTCACGCATCTCCAAGTCGTCATCACCGCGAAGCTGCGGCGTGGCGAGTCCTTCGCGTTCTCCTGGAAGGAAGACCCGAGCATCGGTGGTGGCCGGACGACGGTGTGGGTGACGTCCAACAGCAACCTCGTATACAAATACAGGTCCGCGCGCGGGCTTTCCATCAATACCGAGTGGGTCGACGCCCTGGCCTTCACCGCGAACGCCCCGTCGGGGCTGTATCTCGTGCCAGAACCGCCCCCGAAGGACCCCAGGTAGTCACGAGACGTCTATCGCTCTGACTTCTCTATACGCCACTGCACGACGGATCGTAAAGGGGTGCACAGGCCGCACCTCGGACGCTACGTTGACCGGAGATCGCGAGTTACAGCGGTCACAGCCGGTGATGTCCCCAGCTGAACCGGCGGGTGGTCCCGAGGGTTCCCCAGACCTGGCGGGACCACCGTCATGTGAACCCGTTGCGCTCGACCCGCAGGGTGAGGACCATGGTTCCTATGAGGCCGGACTGGCTCCCACTCGACGGGGAGGCAGAGTGGGGCCCGTTCGAACTCACACTCCCGATCGCCGCGAGGGTATCCTCCCGGTCATGGAACTGAGTGACCCCAACCTTCCAGAGACGGCGGTCGACTGGCTCAACGCGACATCCGACCAGGTGCAAGCACTGGGAATCCAATGGCGAGCCGACCCCGAATCGGCGAACATGGCTCACCTCGTCGACACACTGCTCGCCCTCGCCGAAGCCCAAGCGCGCATCATCGCCACCCTGGACCTGCGCATCCAGGCCCTCGAACGACGTCGGCAGCACCCGTAGCGACGGTCGGAAGGTCAGTGCCGCGAGCGGTGATGCCGGCGGACAAAGTGAACGACGAGAAAGCTGACACCGACGAGGGCGAAAAGAGCCCCGATCGCCGGTTCAGACTGCCACATCCACTGGGCACCTCCCGCTTTGAACGTGAATGCGCCGGAGAGCAGACCAAGCGCGATACCCATCGGTAAGAAGATCGAGCGAGATGACTTTGCGTCTTCCATCATGTGTGGCCTCTCTGCACTGTTGGCCCAGTGTCACACGTCCCTCGGGATGACGACAAGCACTACAGGACTCCGGGGCTCTCGCTCACCGGCCTAGGCTGGTCTGATGCTCATCGGACTCATCCGCCCCATCGAGACCCACACGGTCACCCTCAAGGGCGAAGAACTCGCAGACGTCCGCGCGCAGCTCGCCGCACAGGCACCCGAAGGCTGGGAACTCGTCTCGGCGATCCCAACCATGACGAACGGAACCCCCGTGCGTTCCGTCGAGGGCCGATACCAGCGCCGTGACGGTACCCGCGAGATCGAAGCCGAGGACATGGCCGCGCTCGAATCACAGGTGCCCGCGGGCTGGCAGCTGCTGACGGTCCGCGTGCTCTAAGAGGAGAGAGACCCCCCGCCTGGCGCGCAGGCCAGTTGGGGGGTCTATCACCGTGTCGCGGTCGACGCGGTGGGTCTGTCGGCCGAAAAGAGGACAGTGGAGGAGCCTCAACGATCGGTACGGTCTGGCTAGGTGCCCCAAGATGGCGGGGCTCACGCATCACCGAAGCGCGGCGTTGCGTGTTCTCTTCACGGGCGAACGCCGCCACGGGTCCACATGTTTCGCCGGTCGTCGTACGCGCCGATTCGGGCGTCAGCGACATGCTCGACGTGAGCGAGCAGGTACTCGCCCGTGAACGGGTTTTGAACGTACGTATCGCCGGTACTGACATCAGAGGCAGCACCCTCAAGACCGGAGAGGTTGGCGAACGAAAGTTCCGGCTGGAATGACTCGGCACCGAGACTGAACTGCTCCATGAGCGAAGCTCCACCGTCCGCGACAGCAGTCCACCCAGCTCCGCTGAACGTTCCGCGCTTCGCGGGGGAATGCGGGAAGAACCCCGCAGCCCAATCCATGACATTGTTGATCGCGCTGCCCACGTTCCCAATCATGCCGTTGATGCCATCGATGAAGCCCTGAATCAGCGCGCGGCCAGAACTCACCAACCAACTACCGGCACCTGCGACAATCTGCCGCGCACGCCCCGGCAGCGACGCCAGAACGGCCACCGCAGCCTCAACACCACTACGGAACTGCGCCGGCACCAACTGCCAGATACTCGCAGCCGCGCCGACGATCGCCGAACCAGCCCGCTGAATCACACCAGTGATCGCCGCCCAACCCGCATTCCAGTTGGCCTGCAAAGCTGACAACCCGCCCACAATGTTGTTTACCGTGTCCACAAAGAACCGGTACAAAGTAGAAAGATCTCCAGTGGTGCCCAACGCCTGACGCCCAAGCTCCTCGAACGTCATATCGCCTTGCATGACACTGATCGCACCAACGAATGCCGTCGCCCAACCGGTCAGATTCTCGACACCAGATGCCAGAAGCGGAACAAGAAGGTTCAGAATCTCGACCAGCGGAGGCAGCACAGAAACAGCAAGCTCAACCAACGGCGGGATCAACGGGATCAACGCGATCAGAAGATCAGTCAGCGGTGGTGCAAGCTCGATGATCGCGTCGATCAGTGACTCAGCAAGCAGGGGAAGAACGTCAGCGAGCTGCGAACCCAGATCGGACAGCGCCTCAGCTAGGACGGGACCGATTTTCGCGCCGAGATCCTGCAGCATCGCACCGAGTGGACGGAATGCATCGCCCAGTCCGAGCACCGAGTTCTGCAGATCCTCCGACTCGATGAACATGCCCGCAAGAAGGCCGACCAGCGCACCGACCGGCCCCGAGATCACCGGCAGGAAACGCCCGATGACCGGAAGGGTAGCCAGAAGCGGGGCCATGGCGCCTGCCAGGGCGGTGAAGACCGGTGTCAGCCCCTCCATCCCCGAGAACGCGCCCTTGAGGTTCGAGAAGCCCGCAACAACCCTGTCCAGCGTGTTCAAGACGTTGTCGCTGAACTGGAAATCAATGCCATCGATCGCCGACTGAAGACGCTCAATGACAGGCTGCACGCGCGACGTGATGCCGTCGGCGATGATGGTCAGCTCGCCGAAGAAGTCACGTGCGAGACCTAGCGCCGGCCCAGCGAACGCCGCACCGAGACGACTGATCGCAGCACCGAGGTTCGCCAGCGCCCCACGAGTGGTTTCACCGGATGCGAGCGCCGCACCCCCGATGTTGTCTTCGATGACCCTCCGGAACGTGGCCGCGTCGACCTCACCGCGGGACACCATCTTCTGAAGCTCATCAGCCGTGACACCATACTCATCAGCAAGCCACTGAAGAATCGGAATCCCGCGCTCCGTCAACCTGTTCAGGTTCTCCATCCCCGCGTAACCCTTAGAGGTCACCTGGTTGATGATCGAACCCATCTCCTCCATCGACGTGCCCGCGATCGTCGCCGCATCAGCCGTCAGCCGCAGATACCGTTCAAGCTCCTGACCCGGCTTGATCCCAGCAGCAACCGCAGAAGCAGCAGTCGTAGCAGCCGCATCCAGGCCGAACGCCGTACCCTTCACAGACGCCAAAGCGTCCTTCATGATCGCCTCGACGGTCTTCGTATCGTTGCCGAGACCCTTTAGCTTCGCCGTCGCGTCCTCAATATTCAGAGCACGCGAAATGCCGCCACCGATCGCCAACGCGCCGACAGTGCCAGCAAGCAGCCCAACACCGCCGACGATCTTTCCCACACCACTCGCGAGCGACGCGAAGAAGCCCCTAGAACGCTTCTCAGCGCCGCCAAACGCGCGCCCCGCCTCCTTATCCACGGCCTTCGAAAAGCCAGCCCCAGAAGGCAGCAGACTCACATACGCCACACCAATTTCCTGTGCCATAACGGCACCCCCAAACAGCCCAAAGGCCACAGGGGGATAGGCGACATCTCCCCGAACCAAACAGGTGCCCCGGCCAGAACGACCGGGACACCCGAACAACTTGTTTTCTCTACTGCTACTTCGTTTCCTGCAAGAACGTCCGCAAGACACCCTCAACGGCAAGCCGGTGCCGACGATCCCGGGCGGTGATGGAATCCACGTAGGAAGCCAGCACCCCGGGCATCAGGGCGAGCACCCGGGCGAACCGATCCAAGGGGATCTCCGTTTGCATCACGTCATCACGTTCAGCGGGCTCCGCCAGCAACACCAGCGCTGCCACCCGGCGAGCAACATCCAGATCATCCATCCGCGCGACCCCCACCCAGCCGGCGGGCAAGCCGATCTACCGGATGCTCAGGCGCGGACGGCTTGAACAGGCTCTTCATGAACACGTACAACAGGCCAAGGATCAGGACCGCCACAGCGATCGCACCAATCCAGGACACGATTTCCCAAGGGTTCATAGTTCTCTCTTCTCTTCGAAACAAACAGGGGGCAGGAGACCCTCCCGCCCCGTCTTACGGCCCTCCCTTCGGTATAGGGCCTTTTCACACACCGGGATTTGTAGGCGGCCGCCGAACGAGCCGAATCACCAGCCGGCGCCGCCCAAATACGACCAGATACCCCACCCTCACCAGTCCCAGCTCGGCCAGCCGATGCGCTGCGCGCCGCATGTTTCCGCCCTTATCGCCTGGCAGGAGGCCTGCCCCAACGCCCCGTGACCGAAGCTCACGAAGGAGTTCTGACTGCAACCTTCCAAGTCCGCGACTCATGCTGTAACTCCGATCTAAGTGAGGTGGGGCTGGTGGAAAAACGTGGGGGAGATATCGGCCCTGTACCTATGGGAGGGCCGAGGAAGGGGCGGGAGGGGGGTGCCCGGGTCAGGTTTGACCGTGGGAACCCTCCTTTTGTTGGGTCAGTTGATTGGCGTTGCGATGAGCTTGAGCGCGATTGATGCGCTTCCGAGCTGTGACCGGTTTCGCGCGTGGACGAGTGCTGCGGCGATGTGGCGTGCGGTGGTTTCGTCTGCTGCCGCGTTGTCTGCCTGGTTGATCGCCTCTCGTCCTTCCTCTGTCGTCGCGAGATCTGCGTGGCGTGCGCGCAGGGCGGTGGTGATGGTGCCCCATTCGAGTGACGCGTCTGTCGGGCTCTTGGCTCGGGCGGTGACCCATGCTTCCCCGAAGCGTTCGATGGCGAGGGCGTCGTCCCGGGTTGCCGCGCCGATGATGGATGGCCACCCTTTGCCGGCGTCGAGGCGGGTGCGGATGTTGTGCACCCAGGTTTCGGTTGTGCGCTGTAGCTCGGCCGAGTTGTTCACGTCGAGGTGCGGGCGGTGCGCCTCTGCCCTTGCGGTGGCTTCCTCGGTGGCGAGGGCGAGGCGGGCGATGATCCCGTTCGCTTCGCGTACCGCTGTCCCGCGGGCTGAGTCGCGCTCTTCTTTCCTCCTGTTCTCGAGCGCTTGCCCGGTGAGCTCGGGGTCGGTGATTGTCCATGCGGTGTCGAACTCGTGTCCGAGGTTGTCGACGATGTTGGCGAGTTCGGTGAACGCTGCGCTGGTTTCCATATCTGTTCCTTTGGTTTCGAGTGAATGTCGGCGGTGCTAGGTAGGTTCGATCGAGCGTGCACAACGGTGCCGCTGTGGCATCGAGAGGAAGCACCGATGAGTATTCGGAATGCGAAGAGCCAGGTGAGTGGGATCGCGGGTGCGATCACAGGACATAGTTCGGCGATGATGACACTGGGCAACATCGGTACTGACCCGCATCCTGAGAGGATGTTGGCTGTCGGACTTGCTCACGCTGGTGACGCGATCGAGACGCTCATCAAGCTGGTGGAGAATCTCGAACGTGAGGTTGATGAGTTGCGTAGCCGTCTTGGCTAGAACCGGGGCGGAGAGTGCACCCGTGGCTCCTCCACCCCGGTCTTAGGGCTGGCTCGACGCAGTAGTTAGGCGCGGAAGCGGGGTGCGTCACCTACTGAGTAGGTGGCTGCTCGGACGAGACCTTCCCTGATGTCGGTGGAGTACCGGTGTAGTGCTGCTGCATCACGGATGGCTTCTCCGGCGGACGGGTAAGCCTCAGCCGCCTTGTCGACGACGGCAACCCAACCAGACTCGTTAGCCTTGCGAATGATTGCATGAGCGAGAGAGCGATCGTCAGAACGGATGGCTCGCTCGATAATCCGCATCGCCTCTTTGTCATCGTCGAGACGATCAGCTCGTTCTTCTGCGTCCCGCATTGCGATGATGTCGGCGCCGTTGGTTCCGATCCTGGCGACGAGTGCTCGTTGGAGTGATTCGGTCTTCGCGGCGATCGCGTTTTCTTCCTGCTTGGCGATCTTCGCGACCGATTCAGTGACGAGTCGGTGCGCGCCCGCGAGAACCTCGTGTTTGCCCTGGGGGGTCAGGTTCGGATCGTTGTTGAGCTTCGCCTGCAGATCGCGGTACTGAGTGATCTCTGTCACTGCCTTGTTTCGGTATCCGGTGATCTCGTTGTTGAGTGCGTCGAGGGTCATGTGTGTCTCCTTTAGTTGGTTTCGTGGTCTGGGCACTGGTTTGTCCAGGTGCCTCGGGTGACGGTCGATGACCAGCCGTCGTGGTGTGCTTGTTCGAGGAGTTGGTAGTTGGCGAGTCGTTCGGTGGACGCGAATACGGCGTCGCATCGGTCGCAGAGAACTGCTCGGCGTATGGTCATGTCATCTCCGATCTCTGGATTCGTGGGTAGACGGTGCAGTGGGCTTCGTGTTGTTCCTGACGCACCCAGGCGCCTGATCCTGTGCGAAACCAGCGAACCCACGGCCAACAAGTGACGCACGTTGCAGGCATGATGCTGACGGGACGGTTCATGTGGTTCCTTCGTCGTCTGGCTCGTAGACGAAGTAGGGGTCGAACCCCGATCTGACGAACTCTTGCCCTTGGGGCGACAGGTGTTCAACTTCGGGGTCGCATTCGTCTAGTCCGCCGTCGTAGTTGCCTGCTCGCCCGAACTTGCCGTAGTAGTCCCGTATGAGGTCGCGTGCTTGCCGCACTGTGAGCACTGACCACGCGTGTTCGACTTCCGGAGAGGGGAGGTTGCCGGTGATGATGATCCAGAGGTCTCGCAAGAGGCTTCGCTGTTTCGCCGTTGATCGGTTCTCTCGGAGGTTCTGAAAGCTCATGCGTGAGCTACTGCTTGCAGTCGCTCCTACTGTCTTGTATAGGTTTCTTGTCATGAGGTCTTGTTACTCGTTCCCTTTTGCCGGGGTCAGTGTGCCCTTTTGCCTGGGTTGATGTGCCCTTTTGCCTGGGTCACATGTTCGGAACATGTTCGGTAGGCAGCTGGACTCGGTACTTGTTGATGCCCTGACGTTTGCCGTGCCGCGGTTGACGGATTCGTGTGATGAGTCCTGCCGCGTTCAGAGCGTCGAGCGCGGGGGCCAGCGTCCGTTGCGTCACGCGCGCTTCGGTGAGGATCGTGACCCACGACACGACGGCCTCTCCCGTGCGTCTGTTTCGACGAGAAAGCAGCACGAGGTACACGATCCGTTCGGTTGCCGTCAGCGGGGTTTCCCACAGCCACCGTCGCGGTAGTCGGAAGAATCCGCCGTCTCTTGGGAGTTCGTTGACTCGGTAGTAGCTCGGTATCCCCTCGTACAGTTGCTTTTGCACGATGACGCCCGCTGCGCTGAGCCGTGGAATCACGTCTCGAGTCGTGCGCACTGAGAGGCCAGCGCCCGCCGAGATCTCCGCTTGACCCGCGATGACTACGCCGTTGTTTTGGTACGGCAGACACAGCAACGCGATGTAGACGAGCAGTTCTGTTTTCGTCCACCCGAGACGAAACAGATCGTTGGGTATCGGCGCCCACGCCTCATTCGTCGTCATCAGCCGGGAGCGGCTTCTCTTTGGCCCGATCGCGGGCAATGGCAATACGTTCCTGCGCTTCGTGAAATGCCTTCATCCGCTTCTGAAAGGCGGTCTCCTTTGGTTTGTCGGTCATGGTGTGCCCCTCCCTCGGGGTGGATCTTCAGTTGAAATGAGCAGTGCCTCTCATCGGGCCGGGATGAGAGGCACTGGGCTTGTGGGGGTTAGGGGGCGACCGGGGAGAACAGGTAGTCCGTATGTCCGTCCGTGTCGGTTGAGCCGATGTACTCGAACTCACCCAGGCAGTGATAACGCCATCTCTGCCGCGTGCCGCCCTTGACCGTGTTGCCGGGTCCACCGCAGTACCAACCGCAGTCGTCCAGGAGGTGCGCCGAAGTGTTGTCGTAGTAGCCGTCCTCTGCGTACTGGCGGACCAGGTGCACCCGTGCCCCGAACGTGGCGTCTGAAACGATGCTCAGCACTCCGATGCCGCTGAGCCGGTGAACAGGAACGTCCATCCAGTCGAGGTCGGACAGGAGTTGCTTGAGCACTTCTTCCTGACGCGCCGCGAGGGCTGCACGCTGATCTTCGAGTGCTCGCATCGCTTCGAGTGCGTTGCGGTCTTCTGTGCGCTTGAGATCGCGCATGGATGCGAGGATTGCGCAGGCGGTGAGTGTGTACCCGTCGTCGGATGCGACGGTCTCAAGCTTCACTGCAAGGCGGATCGCTTCGTCGAGGTCAATGTCAGCGGTTTGCGCTAGACTGGTCGTAGCAGTCATTTCTCAATCTCCTTTGATGTGACTTCGCCCTCATCTGAGTTGCCGCTCATGGATGGGGGCTTTTTCTTGTGGCCCCAGATGTGACCTTTGCGGGACATCCGGAAGTCGAGTTGGGCGAGTAGCGGTTTCAGGTCCGCCGCTGTGAGGTGGAGAATGAATCCGTCTTCCCATGTGACCTGTGCGGATCTGCCCATGATGTTGCGCACAGCCGCTTCCCCTGTGGGGTCGCGGTAAGTCAGCGGGTAGGAGTCGCGCGAGTTGTCAGCGCCACTAGTTGGACCACTCACGGTCACCCGGCCTGCGCGAACGCCTCCGAGATGATCCGTTCAATCTCATCTGCGGATACGACGACGCGCCCGCCGATCTTGCCGGTCTTGATCTGGCCGGTGTGGATCATCCATCGGCAAGAGGCTTCCGATCGTCGGAGGATTTCGGCGACCTCATTCACGAAGTAGAACCGCTTCTGCGGTGCGTCTGTGGTGATACTCATGCGTACTCCCATTCGCTGCGAGGTTCGATATTCAACCTCTGTTAGGTTGAGCGTACAGCATGAAAGTTTGTTGGTCAACCTAGTAGGGGTTGGATTTTAATGCTCGCTGCTCTAGCGTTGAGGTGTGACAGATGAGATTGAAGACGCGCGAGCGAGAGTCCAGACGGCGTGGACCGACCTAGAGGGCGCGGTAGCCGGGAGAATCAAGAGCATCCGCGAGAAGCGAGGGCTATCACAAGCGCAGTTGTCTGAACTGGTGAAGAGTAGGGGGTACAACCTTCACCAGACAGCGATCGCGAAGATTGAGGCGGGCAAGCGTCCTCTTCGCGTGGGGGAGCTTTTCGCCCTGTCCGACTGCCTGGGGTTTACTCCGCTGGGGTTGTACTACCTTCCGGAGGATGCGATTGCGGACGCAGACCTCAAGGCGCTTGACGCGCAACTCAAGGATGCCGTGCTGACGGCATCTACATCGGAGCAGATGCTCAGTGAGCAGATCCGAGACCTTGCGACACTGCACGCGGGAAATGAGGCTCGCCGTCAGTTGCTTGCGTTGCGGATGAGAAACGCGGTAGCCGATGCGCGTAGGAGTTCCGATGAGGATGGGGTTTCCCCGGATCCCGGGTCAGAGATTCCCGTGCGCGCGGAGATGGCACCGGGCAAGCGTCAAGCCAAGGCGAAACAGACATGAGCGTCAAGCAACGGCCTAACGGGGTGTGGCGTGCTCGCTACCGGGATCAGAACGGTAAGGAGCACTCCAAGCATGAGAAGACGAAAAAGGCCGCTCAGAAGTGGCTAGATGAGCAGACCGCGGCTATGGTCACAGGGCAGTGGGCAGACCCCACGGCGGGCCGTGTGACGTGGGATGAGTGGGTGTCCCGGTGGCTCACTATGCAAGTGTGGGTGCCGGGGACGACGACAGCCGCGAAGACTGCTGTGGAGTCGGTGCCGTGGCGTATGCGGGCGATCCGGGATGTGAAGCACGGCGATGTGCAGACGTGGGTCACGCGGGAGTCTGAGCGCGGTCTGGCGGCGTCCACGATCCGCACCCGGCTCAACTACGTGCAGATGGCGTTTCGTGCGGCTGTGGATAACCAGGTGATCGCGCGTAACCCTGCGGTGAGGGTGAAGACCCCACGGCAGCGGAAACGTGAGGCGAAGATGCGGACTCTGACCGCGGATCAGGTGGCGACAGCACTCGAGTCCGCGGGGGAGTTCCGGTTGTTCGTCGCGGTGTGCGTGTTCGCCGGCTTGCGGCTCGGTGAAGCTGCGGGCCTGCAAGTCGGGGATATCGACTTCGAGCGCAGTGTTATCGCCGTGCGTCGTCAGGTGCAGGGAACGTCGATCCCCTCGACTCGGGTAGTGCCGCCCAAGGCCGGTTCAGAGCGGGAGGTGTTCGTGCCCGCCGAGCTGATCGACATGCTGCGAGGTGTGCGGGAGTGGACCCCTGACACGTTCGTATTCCGCACCATCATGGGGCACCTGTACAACCGCAATAGCGCGGGGGAGGAATGGCGGCGGGTCCGGTCGGCTATCGGCTTCGATGATGAGGTCACCCTGCACACGTTCCGCCACACGTTCGCGTCCAACCTGATCGCGTCCGGCTGTGACGTGGTGACGGTACAGCGGGCGTTGGGGCACTCTCAGCCGTCCATCACCCTCAACGTCTACAGCCACCTGTGGCCGTCCGCAGAGGACAAGACGCGGACCGCCACGGCAACATTCATGGGGGAAGTCCTAGCTAGTGCGGACTCTGAGCGGACTCCGAGCTAAAAACCCCTGGTCAGAAGGGGTGCTTACCGGTAGTTGATGAACTGCAGGTCGAGATCGAGGTCGGCGCCCTTCAGCAGCGCGATGACCGACTGCAGGTCATCGCGACTCTTGGACTGCACGCGCAGTTCGTCGCCCTGGATCTGGCTCTTGACGCCCTTGGGGCCCTCGTCGCGGATGATCTTGTTGATCTTCTTCGCGTTCTCCGAGGAGATGCCGTCCTTGAGCGTCGAGACGATGCGGAACTCCTTGCCGCTGGCGAACGGGTCGCCCGACTCGAGGCTCTTCAGCGAGATGCCCCGCTTGATGAGCTTGGACTGGAACACGTCGAGCACGGCCTTCGCCCGCTCCTCGGTGTTCGCGATGATGAGGATGCTTTCGCCGCTCCAGGCGATCGACGCACCGGTGCCCTTGAAGTCGTAGCGCTGCTCGATCTCCTTGCGGGCCTGGTTCAGGGCGTTCTCCGCCTCCTGGTGATCCACCTTCGAGACGATGTCAAATGAGCTGTCAGCCATGGTTTCATCCTACTCAGGGGCTGAGCGCGTAGACATTGTCGGAGATCCTGGTGGCTCCGTCGGGAGTCGGGTAGTCGTCCGGCACCGTCGTGAAGTGACCTGCAGGTCCGCTCATCTCCACCGGGCCCCGCTCCCCGCCGCAGCCCATGCCCCACTCGTCCTCGTCGCGGTAGGCGAGTACGCAGACCGTCGACGGCTCGACGCCCCGCAGCAGCCAGATCGAGCTGCCGGAGTGCTCGCCGACCAAGCGCGCCGACGAGAGGTCAGCGACGTCGCCCGAGTCCTGCTCGACCACCCCGTCCGGCACGCTGTCCGCAGCCTCCGCGTCTCGATCCAGCACGGCGTAGTTCGTGGCGAACGCGGTGCAGCCGCTCAGGGCAATCGCCGACAGTGTCAGGAGGAGACCCGCCGCTGTCCGCGCGACGCGAAGGGAACGATCCGTCATGGCCCCAGTCTACGAGCGCTCCGTCTCGTGTCCCATGGAAGCGTTTTCACAAGCCTTGCCTCCATTCATCCCGGTCACGGCTTGGTATCGACGCTCATCTTCGTTGCAAAAGCCACCGCGTTCGATGCATACTGTAAGCGCTTGCAGTCTGTGCAGGCCACCAGCACCGAGAGAGGCACACACCAATGAAGGTGAACAAGAGGGGCATCGCCGCCGCAGGCGCGATCGCCATCGTTTCGACTCTGACGCTTGCCGGCTGCTCCACGGGGACCAGCGGCGACGACACCTCCGACTCCCAGGGGAGCGGCAAGCTGGTCGTCTGGGTCGATGCCGAGCGCGTGGACGCGCTGCAGGACGCGGCGGACTCCTACGAGGACAAGACCGGCGTCAAGGTCGAGCTCGTGGGCAAGTCGGTCGACGACATGAAGGACGACTTCATCCAGCAGGTCCCGACCGGTAAGGGCCCCGATGTCGTCATGGGTGCGCACGACTGGCTGGGGGAGCTCTCCACCAACGGCGTCGTCGCCCCGATCGAGCTCGGCGACAGCTCGGAGGACTACCTTCCCGTCGCGCTGCAGGCCGCAACGTACGAGGGCACCGTCTACATGCTGCCGTACGCGGTCGAGAACATCGCGGTGCTGCGCAACGCCGACCTCGTCCCGGCTGCAGCCACCAGCTTCGACGACATGGTCTCGAAGGGCACCTTCGTCGTCGAGCAGGGCACCGAGGGCAACCCGTACCACCTGTACCCGTTCCAGACCGCGTTCGGTGCTCCGGTCTTCGGCACCGACGACTCGGGGAGCTATGACCCCACCGACCTGCAGCTCGGCAGCGAGGGCGGCTTCGCGTTCGCCGACTGGCTGGGTGTGCAGGGCGCCGCGGGCGTGCTGAACACCGACGTCGACGGCGAGATCGCCAAGCAGCAGTTCCTCGACGGCACGGCAGCCTTCTGGCTGACCGGTCCGTGGAACGTGGGCGCCGCAACCGACGCCGGCATCAACGTCGCGATCGACCCGATCCCGAGCCCGACCGGTGAGACCGCTTCGCCGTTCGCCGGCGTGAAGGGCTTCTTCGTCAGTTCCGAGTCGAAGAACAAGGTCGCCGCGAACGACTTCCTCGTCAACTACATCGGCACCGAAGACGTTCAGCTCGACCTGTTCAAGGCCGGCAACATCCTGCCGGCGCTCACCGCAGCCGCCGACACCGCGGCGTCCGACCCGATCATCGCCGGCTTCCAGGCCGTCGGCGAAGACGCCGTGCCGATGCCGGCCATCCCGGCCATGGGCGCGGTGTGGGAGTTCTGGGGCGTGGCCGAGGCCGCGATCATCAACGGCGCGGACCCGAAGACGACGTGGCAGAAGCTCGTCGACGACGTGACCGCCGCGATCAAGTAACAGCACCCACTGGCCCGGCCGGGGTGGACGCTCCGGTCCGCCCCGGCAGGATCATGACGAGGACGACATGACAGACATCGACGAGCGCACTGCTCCTCCGACCCGACGCCAGCGACAGGCCGCGAAGATCGCCGAGGCCGCGTCCGGCCCGATCGGCTGGATGCTGCTGAAGATCCTCCTGCTGGCCGTCGTCGACGCGATCGCGCTGTACGCGGCGTTCGTGCTCTTCGCCCACCAGGAATGGCTGATCCTCGGCATCGTCGTCGTGGTGGCCGTCTTCGTCAACTACATCTACTTCTCCCGCAAGCGCATCGCGGCGAAGTACCTCACGCCGGGCATCATCTTCCTGATCCTGTTCCAGGTGTTCACCCTGCTCTACACCGGCTACATCGGTTTCACGAACTACGGCACCGGGCACAACGGCACGAAAGACCAGGCCATCTCCTCGCTCCTCGCGTCGGCGCAGGAGCGGGTCGAGGACTCTCCCACCTATCCGGTCACGGTCGTCGAACAGTTCGGCACCTATGGTCTCCTGGTCACCGACCCGGACTCCGGCGACGCGCTTCTCGGCACGGCCGAGCAGCCGCTCGAAGAGGTGGACGCGCAGTTCGAGGGCGGACAGGCCGTCGCGGTCGACGGCTGGACGACGCTCCCGCTGGCCACCGTGTTCACGCTCTCCGAAGAGCTCGAGAAGCTGTCGGTTCCCTTCAGCGATGACCCCAATGACGGCGCCCTGCGGGCTCCGGACGGCCAGAAGGGGTATCTGTACGTCTCGACGCTCGAGTACGACGCGGCCGCCGACACCATCACCGACACCACCACCGGCACGGTCTACTCCGACACCGGCGAGGGAGCCTTCACCGCCGATGACGGCGAGCAGCTGCTCCCGGGATGGCAGACCACCGTCGGCTTCGACAACTTCGTGCGCGCGGTCACCGACTCCTCGATCCGCGGACCGCTCATCGCCGTGACGCTGTGGACCTTCGCGTTCGCGTTGATCTCGGTCGCCACGACGTTCTTCCTCGGGCTCCTGCTCGCGCTGGTCTTCAACAACACCCGGATGCGGTTCCGCAACGGGTACCGGATCATCCTGATCCTCCCGTACGCGTTCCCGGCGTTCCTGTCGGCGCTCGTCTGGGCCGGCATGATGAACGAGAGCTTCGGCTTCATCAACCAGGTCATCTTCGGGGGAGCGGACATCCCGTGGCTCACGGATCCGACGCTGGCCAAGGTGTCGGTGCTGCTGGTGAACCTGTGGCTCGGATTCCCCTACATGTTCCTCGTCTGCATGGGCGCCCTTCAGGGCATCCCGGAGGACGTGAACGAGGCCGCCGTCATGGACGGCGCGAACCCGTGGCAGGTCTTCCGCCGCATCAAACTGCCGCTGCTGCTCGTCACGGTCGCGCCACTGCTGATCTCGTCCTTCGCGTTCAACTTCAACAACTTCAACCTGATCTACATGCTCACCAAGGGCGGACCCCGCTTCAGCGACGTGTCGATCCCGGTCGGGCACACCGACATCCTGATCTCGATGGTCTACAAGGTGGCGTTCACCGGGCAGACCCGCGACTACGGACTGGCTTCGGCATTCACCATCCTGATCTTCATCGTGGTCGCGACGATCTCGATCATCAGCTTCCGCAAGACCAAGGCCCTCGAGGAGCTGAACTGACATGAGCACCGCCAGCCCTGCCGCCGCCACCGCCGCCACCACTGCCTCGAAGACCGATGAGCGCACACCCGGCCCGCGTCGCCGCAGCTTCGGCGCCTGGTTCGCCGATACCGGATGGCGACACGTCGTCGCGATCGTCGTGAGCGCCTTCGCCCTGTTCCCCCTTCTGTACGTCGTGTCGGCGTCGCTGAATCCGAAGGGGACGCTGACCGGATCGAACCAGCTGTTCTCCGCGATCGGGATCGACAGCTACGTCCGCATCCTGAGCGACCCGCAGAACCCGTACGGCACGTGGTTCCTCAACACTCTGCTGATCGCCGTCGTGACCGGGGCGGTCACGGTTTTCATCGGCGCCTGCGCGGCATATGCGTTCTCGCGCATGCGCTTCGCCGGTCGCCGTGTCGGGCTCGTCACGATCGTGGTCGTGCAGATGTTCCCGCAGCTGCTCGCCGTGGTCGCGATCTTCCTGCTCATGTCGACCCTGGGGGACTGGTTCCCCGCCATCGGGCTGAACACCCACACCGGCCTGATCCTGGTGTACCTCGGGGGAGCGCTCGGCGTGAACACGTACTTGATGTACGGGTTCTTCAACACGATCCCGAAGGAGATCGACGAGGCCGCCCGCATCGACGGCGCCGGTCACGCGCGCATCTTCTTCACCATCATCCTGCGCCTGGTCGCGCCCATCCTCGCCGTCGTCGGACTCCTCTCCTTCATCGGCACGGTCAACGAGTACGTGATCGCGAGCGTGATGCTCGTCGACGTGGAGCAGCAGACGCTCGTCGTCGGACTCACCAAGCTCGTGGCGAATCCGCGCTACGCGGACTGGTCGGCATTCTCGGCCGGTGCGGTGATGGCCGCCATCCCGGTGATGATCCTGTTCCTCTTCCTGCAGAAGTACATCGTCGGCGGTCTCACCGCGGGGGCGACGAAGGGCTGACCCTCGGTGGGGTTCACCCGCGGGGCCGGTGTCGCCGGTAGCGTGCATGGCATGGTAGCTTGTCATGCATGACAGCTGACGTCGGATCGCAGATGCGCAAAGGGGTGGTCGAGTACTGCGTGCTCGGACTCCTCGCGCGTGAGCCGATGTACGGCTGGCAGCTGGCCGATGCACTCACCGGCGCCGGACTGATCGCCAGCATCGGCACGCTCTACCCGCTGCTGGGACGGCTGCGGGACAACGGCTGGGTCAGCACGTTCGACCTGCCGTCGGAGAGCGGGCCCGTGCGCAAGTACTACCGGCTCACCGAGTCGGGTACCGAGCAGCTCGAGCGCTTCCGAGTGCAGTGGACCCCGTTCGCCCGTGTCGTGACGGGCATAGTCGGAGAGGGACGACCATGACAGAGACGACAGCAGACACACTGCGCGAGGAGTATCTCGCCCGGCTCGACGAGGCGATGCGCGGGCTCCCGCACGGCGTCGCGTCGGACATCCGTGGCGGCATCGTCGAAGAGCTGCAGGGCCTCGACGCCGCGGATACCGCCGCGCGGATCGCTCGGCTCGGTGATCCGGTGGCCATCGCGAGGGAGGCGCAGGACGAGGTGCCGGCGAACCCCGCGATCGTGGTCGCTGCGCCGGTCGCGGCCCCGCCCGCGCCCCGACCGCCGGCGACCTCGACGCGCGGTTTCGCGATCGCTGCCGCGCTGACGCTGAGCTTCGGCGGTTTCCTCGTCCCGGTGCTCGGCTGGTTCGTCGGCGCGGTACTCGTCAGCATCAGCACCCTCTGGAAGACGTGGGAGAAGGTCGTCGCGATCATCGTGCCGTTCGTCTTCGGCGCGGTCTCGTTGTTCCTGGTGCAGTTCATGAGCTTCGTGGAGTTCAGCTCGACCGGCAGCTCGTCCGGCACCGGCACCCCAGCCGATGAGGTCGTGAACAACCCGCTGCTGCCCGGCTTCAGTGCCTGGCACGTCCTCCTTCTCCTCGGGTTCCTCCTCATCCCGGCGTCGGGTCTCTGGCTGCTCTGGCGGCTCCGGGGGCGCGTCGCTCGCTGAGTCACGCCCCGTCACACCGCGTGCATGCTCGGCGTTGCGCCCGGCCAGTATCCCGGTCGGGCCATACCGTGGAGACATGGCACGGGTGGCGGGGCGCAATCTGGCGATGAGCTGGTTCGCCGGCATCGTGTGCGCCGGAATCATCGGGGCGCTCGTCTGGCTGTCCCTCCCGATCCTTCCGACTCTCGCGGAGTTCGCAGGAACCGCGCTCCGCAACGCCCTTCCCTGACGGCTCGCGAGGGGACGCCGACGCGTGTATCCCGACACGTCGGCACGCCTGCGTCGACGGCCGTCGGCCCGGCGGTACCCTCACAATGCACATATCCGATGAGAGGCGCACCCCATGAGTGACCCCGACGCTCCCCAGCCCGAGAAGCCGACTGACGTCGACGACGTCGTCGGCAGCGCGAACGCCGGTCTCGACGCCGCCGCCGCGGCGGGTGCGGATGTCCCCGGTTCCGCCGATGCGCCGGACCACAAACCGGCAGACGCCGTCGACGAGAAGATCGTCGACCCCGATCTCGCCGCGTTCGAAGCCGCAGAGCGCGACCACCCCGGAACGTTCGCGTCCCCGCCTCCCGCCGTCACTCCGGCACCCATCGTCGAGT
>NZ_JBLVOH010000065.1:6521-7117 GCF_053543675.1 Microbacterium umsixpiens | reverse complement strand
CGCGCGAGCCCGCGCGCGACGTCCGGGCGGAGGCCGACGCGGAGACCGAATCCTTCTACCCGGAGCCGATCGTGGGCGAGCCCGTGCCGTTCGGGCACGAGCAGTCCGGCCTGGCCGGTGCCGCCTACGCCCAGTACGGTGACGACACCGAGACACGCATCGTGCCGTCGGAGCCGCTGATCGGTGCGACGGGTGTCGCCGCGGCAGCGCAGCCTCAACCCATCTTCGTGCAGGCTCCCGAGCCGCCCCGTGACCGCGGCAACCGCGGCACCGCCGGCCTCATCGGCCTGCTCGCGACCCTGGTTTTCGCCGTGCTGTACCTCGGCACGGCGCTGGGTCTCGGTGCGATCGCCGGCGAGGTGAACGGCGAGAACATCGGTGAGGCCGCGCTGGCACCGCTGATGACCTGGGGCTACTGGACGCCGGTCGTCGTCTTCTTCCTCGGCTTCTGGCTGCTCGGCGCGATCATCAACCGCGGCCGCTGGGGCCTCTGGGTGGTCTTCGGCATCATCGTCGGCGTCATCGCCTATGCGGGCCACATCCTCGGACAGCTGTTCGAGGCGCCGTTCTGGAAGCTCACGTCGTCTCAGGGCCTC
>NZ_JBLVOH010000065.1:3954-6432 GCF_053543675.1 Microbacterium umsixpiens | reverse complement strand
CGCCCCCCGCTCGCCATCGCCGCATTCGTGTTCGCGCGCGAACTGACCATCTGGTTCGGCGCATGGGTGTCGCGCAGCGGCGCTCGCAAGACCGAACTGAACGCCGAGGCGCAGCGCGAGTACGAGCGCACCCTCGAAGCCGGTCCGACGCTGTCGAGGTAATCACGAACTCCACCACGCCGAACCCCCGCGGGCCCGAGTCCGCGGGGGTTTCGGCTGTCCTGGCCGTGGTGCTCGCGACGATCGGCTTCTTCGCGCTCGCGGTGTTCGGCCTGGGGGCCCTGAGTGTGGCCACCGATACCGACATCATCGCGGTGCGAGGGTTGGGGCAGGCGCCGGGCGCCGTCGGGATGCTGGCGGCGGTCGCGGTCTTCGCGCTCATGCTGTGGTCGACGCTCCGTCGTGGCCATCCCTCCTTCGTGGCGACGATCGCGATCGCTCTCCTCGCAGCTCTGGCTCATCTCGCGGCGGTGTGGATCACGGTCGTCCTCGGCTCGTCCGACTTCGTGATCGCGACTGCGGTGGCGGGGGATCTGGTCCGCGGTGGTGCGAGTGCGGTGCTGGTGGTCGCGGGGCTGATAGCCGGCTGGGGTGGCATCGCCCTCCGTCGCACTCGTGCCGCGCATCCGCGCTGGCCCTGGGAGCGCGAAGAAGACGAGGAGTGACGCGGCCGCCCCGCCGCGATGCGCGAAATCGCGGTCACGACGGGCGGCGCGCCGTACGCTGGTGGGGTGGAGCGCTCATTGGAGACGCAGGTGGACCAGGCCGTCGAGGCCTGGTTGCGCTGGGTGCCGCGCTGGGAGCCGGCGACCCACCGCGGTCGCGTCGCGCCATGCCGCCGCTGTCTGGGATCGCCGATCCTCTCGGCGGCGGGAATCGGTGCGAACACCCCGCACGGTGTGCAGCACGGACTCTCGACGCGCATCAAGACCATCGTCGACCACGCCGTCGCGGACTACACGGCACGGAATCTCCCCATGCTGCAGCGCGAGCTCGATCAGCAGGCCGCCCGGAACCGCGCCCGCAGCTACCGCCCTGCCGAAGACCTCGATCCGGAATTCGACGGCCTCCCGCTCGACCCCGAGCCGGTTCCCGGCGCGCCGTTCCTCTTCACCATCGCCGGGCTCGCCGATGACTCCGCCGCGGAGCTGCCGGCGTTGCCGCCTCTGACCGAGGAAGCCAAGATCGCCCTCCGGCAGGAGGTCGCGCTCGCCGACGAGTACGCCAATATGGTCGGGCGGGAGATCTGCGGCATCCTGCTTCGCCACCGGATCTACATCCAGGCGGCCATCTCGCAGCACGTGGAGCCGCAGATCGAGGCACTGCTCGCCGAGCTGACGGAGTCGTTGGATTCGCCGTTCGACCCCGACCTGCCGTGATGCTCCGAGCGCCGCTCCGCCGTCACACCGGACTTGCGTTCATTTGACCACCACGTTACGCGGCATTACACTTGACCAGGTGTGTGCACGTCTTGACGTGCGCACTGGGCGTCGGCACCATGCCGGTCCGCCCCCACGGCATACCCACCACACCAAAAGCGCGTCGAATCCGGCGTGCCGGTGGGTCATGATGTGAAACCCATCACGCTGTCACCGTGCAGCACTATGAGGAGAGAACGTGCCAACCATTCAGCAGTTGGTTCGCAAGGGTCGCTCGCCCAAGGTCACCAAGACCAAGGCGCCGGCGCTCAAGTCGAACCCGCAGCAGGCCGGGGTCTGCACCCGCGTCTACACCACCACCCCCAAGAAGCCGAACTCGGCGATGCGCAAGGTCGCTCGTGTGAAGCTCCGCAACGGCACCGAGGTCACCGCGTACATCCCCGGTGAGGGTCACAACCTCCAGGAGCACTCGCTGGTGCTCGTTCGTGGCGGTCGTGTCAAGGACCTCCCCGGTGTGCGTTACAAGATCGTCCGTGGCGCCCTGGACACCCAGGCAGTCAAGAACCGTAAGCAGGCTCGTTCCCGCTACGGCGCGAAGAAGGGTTGAGTTAGATGCCTCGTAAGGGACCAGCCCCCAAGCGCCCCGTCGTCAACGACCCGGTATACGGCGCACCGATCGTCACCTCGCTGGTGAACAAGATCCTCGTCGACGGCAAGAAGTCGCTGGCCGAGTCGATCGTCTACGGCGCCCTCCGCGGCGTCGAGGCGAAGAACGGTCAGGACGCCGTCGCCACGCTCAAGAAGGCGCTCGACAACGTGCGCCCGACCCTCGAGGTCCGCAGCCGCCGCGTCGGTGGCTCGACCTACCAGGTGCCGGTCGAGGTCAAGCCTCACCGCGCCAACACGCTCGCTCTGCGCTGGCTCGTGAGCTACGCGAAGGGCCGTCGTGAGAAGACGATGACCGAGCGTCTGCAGAACGAGATCCTCGACGCGTCGAACGGCCTGGGTGCCGCGGTCAAGCGCCGCGAGGACACGCACAAGATGGCCGAGTCGAACCGCGCGTTCGCTCACTACCGCTGGTAACCAGCTTCGCCCCCCC
>NZ_JBLVOH010000065.1:1718-3913 GCF_053543675.1 Microbacterium umsixpiens | reverse complement strand
GGCCGGGCACCCCCTCTTCGCAGTACGACTGCTCCAAAAGATAAGGACACTCCTGTGGCACAAGACGTGCTCACGGACCTGAGCAAGGTCCGCAACATCGGCATCATGGCGCACATCGATGCCGGCAAGACCACGACGACCGAGCGCATCCTGTTCTACACGGGCGTCAACCACAAGCTCGGCGAGACGCACGATGGCGCGTCGACCACCGACTGGATGGAGCAGGAGAAGGAGCGCGGCATCACGATCACGTCTGCCGCCGTGACCTGCTACTGGAACAAGAACCAGATCAACATCATCGACACCCCCGGCCACGTGGACTTCACGGTCGAGGTGGAGCGTTCGCTCCGCGTCCTCGATGGTGCCGTCGCCGTGTTCGACGGCAAGGAGGGCGTCGAGCCCCAGTCCGAGACGGTCTGGCGTCAGGCCGACAAGTACAACGTCCCCCGCATCTGCTTCGTCAACAAGATGGACAAGCTCGGCGCGGACTTCTACTTCACCGTCGACACCATCATCAACCGCCTGGGTGCCAAGCCCCTCGTGATCCAGCTGCCGATCGGTGCGGAGAGCGACTTCATCGGCGTCGTCGACCTGGTCGAGATGCGTGCGCTGGTGTGGGCCGGAGACTCCAAGGGTGACGTCACGATGGGCGCCTCCTACGAGATCCAGGAGATCCCGGAGAACCTCAAGGAGAAGGCGGCGGAGTACCGTCAGCAGCTCCTCGAGACCGTGGCCGAGACCGACGACGCGCTGCTCGAGAAGTTCTTCGGTGGCGAGGAGCTCACGGTCGCCGAGATCAAGGGCGCGATCCGCAAGCTGACCGTCGCTTCCGAGATCTACCCGGTGCTCTGCGGCTCCGCGTTCAAGAACCGCGGCGTCCAGCCGATGCTCGACGCGGTCGTCGACTACCTCCCGAACCCGCTCGACGTGGGCTCGATCGAGGCGCACGACCCGAAGGACTACGACACGATCATCGAGCGTCACCCCGACGCCAATGACCCGTTCGCAGCCCTCGCGTTCAAGGTCGCCGTGCACCCGTTCTTCGGTCGCCTCACCTACGTGCGCGTCTACTCGGGTCACCTCGAGTCCGGTTCTGCGGTCATCAACTCGACCAAGAACAAGAAGGAGCGCATCGGGAAGATCTTCCAGATGCACGCCAACAAGGAGATCCCGGTCCCCTCGGTCACCGCGGGTAACATCTACGCGGTCATCGGTCTGAAGGACACCACCACCGGTGACACCCTGACCGACCCGGCAGCTCCGGTCGTCCTCGAGTCGATGACGTTCCCCGAGCCCGTCATCGAGGTCGCGATCGAGCCGAAGACCAAGGCCGACCAGGAGAAGCTGGGTGTCGCCATCCAGAAGCTCGCTGAGGAGGACCCGACCTTCCGCACGGAGCTCAACCCCGAGACCGGTCAGACGACCATCAAGGGCATGGGCGAGCTTCACCTCGACATCCTCGTGGACCGCATGAAGCGCGAGTTCAACGTCGAGGCCAACGTCGGCAAGCCGCAGGTCGCGTACCGCGAGACCCTGAAGAAGGCCGTCGAGAAGCACGACTACACGCACAAGAAGCAGACCGGTGGCTCCGGCCAGTTCGCGAAGATCCAGTTCACCATCGAGCCGATGGACCTGGACTCCGAGAAGACCTACGAGTTCGTGAACGCCGTCACCGGTGGTCGCATCCCTCGTGAGTACATCGGTTCGATCGACGCCGGTTTCCAGGACGCGATGAACGTCGGTGTGCTCGCGGGCTACCCGATGGTCGGCGTCAAGGCGACCATCGTCGATGGTGCGGCGCACGACGTCGACTCCTCGGAGATGGCGTTCAAGATCGCGGGCTCCATGGGCTTCAAGGAGGCCGCTCGCCGTGCCAACCCCGTGCTGCTCGAGCCGCTGATGGCCGTCGAGGTCCGTACTCCTGAGGAGTACATGGGCGACGTCATCGGCGACCTGAACTCGCGTCGTGGCCAGATCCAGTCGATGGAAGACGCCGCAGGCGTCAAGGTCGTCCGCGCTCAGGTCCCGCTGTCCGAGATGTTCGGCTACATCGGCGACCTGCGCTCGAAGACCTCGGGCCGTGCCGTCTACTCGATGGAGTTCCACAGCTACGCTGAGGTTCCCCGCGCAGTGGCCGACGAGATCGTCCAGAAGACCAAGGGCGAGTAATCGCTCTTCTGGGCTCCCCGCGGCGC
>NZ_JBLVOH010000065.1:0-1698 GCF_053543675.1 Microbacterium umsixpiens | reverse complement strand
CCGGGGGTTCCCAGGTCACCTACAACTTCACATTCCCTCTCTACTAAACTGAGAACCTAACCCGTAGAGAACCGGTCGCAAACCAGTGCCCGGTCACCTTTACAACGACGTCCTGAGGAGGACCCAGTGGCTAAGGCCAAGTTCGAGCGGACCAAGCCGCACGTCAACATCGGAACGATCGGTCACGTCGACCACGGCAAGACCACGCTCTCCGCAGCGATCTCGAAGGTGCTTGCTGACAAGTTCCCGTCCGACACCAACGTGCAGCGTGACTTCGCTTCCATCGACTCGGCGCCGGAAGAGCGCCAGCGTGGAATCACCATCAACATCTCGCACATCGAGTACGAGACCCCCAAGCGCCACTACGCTCACGTCGACGCTCCCGGCCACGCCGACTACGTCAAGAACATGATCACCGGTGCTGCTCAGATGGACGGCGCGATCCTCGTGGTCGCCGCCACCGACGGCCCGATGGCTCAGACGCGTGAGCACGTGCTGCTCGCCAAGCAGGTCGGCGTGCCGTACCTGCTGGTCGCGCTGAACAAGTCGGACATGGTCGACGACGAGGAGATCCTGGAGCTCGTCGAGCTCGAGGTCCGCGAGCTGCTCGCAGCCCAGGGCTTCGACGAGGACGCTCCTGTCGTCCGCGTCTCGGCTCTCAAGGCTCTCGAGGGCGACGAGAAGTGGACCCAGGCGATCCTGGACCTCATGCAGGCTGTCGACGACAGCGTTCCGGACCCGGAGCGTGACCGTGACAAGCCGTTCCTGATGCCCGTCGAGGACGTCTTCACGATCACCGGTCGTGGAACCGTCGTCACGGGTCGCGCCGAGCGTGGCACGCTGGCCATCAACTCCGAGGTCGAGATCGTCGGACTCCGTCCGACCGTCAAGACCACGGTCACGGGTATCGAGATGTTCCACAAGCAGCTCGACGAGGCCTGGGCCGGCGAGAACTGTGGTCTCCTGCTCCGTGGAACGAAGCGTGAGGACGTCGAGCGCGGTCAGGTCATCGTCAAGCCGGGTTCGGTCACGCCGCACACCGACTTCGAGGGCACCGCGTACATCCTGTCCAAGGACGAGGGTGGGCGTCACAACCCCTTCTACACGAACTACCGCCCGCAGTTCTACTTCCGCACCACCGACGTCACCGGCGTCATCTCGCTGCCCGAGGGCACCGAGATGGTCATGCCCGGCGACACCACCGACATGACGGTCGAGCTGATCCAGCCGATCGCCATGGAGGAGGGCCTCGGCTTCGCCATCCGTGAGGGTGGACGCACCGTGGGCGCCGGTACGGTCACGAAGATCGTCAAGTAAGCACCTGCTTCCTCGCAGAGGGGTCGGACCTTCGGGTCCGGCCCCTCTGTGCTTTGTATCGTGTCGGGAGTTTCCTCTCCGCGCCAAGACGTGCACAATGATCTCGTCGGCCTCTCCGTCGACGCACACCTGAGAAGGGGATTCACATGGGTATCGATGACGCGGTGAACAAGGGCAAGGACCTCTACGAGCAGAACAAGGACAAGATCGCCGAGGCCGTCAAGAGCGACCAGGCCGAGGACATCAGTGACAAGGTCCTCGATGGCGTCGCGGACTTCGCGAAGAAGATCGCCCCGGGTGCAGCAGACAAGATCGACGAGATCCGGGACAGCGCGGACAAGGCCGTCGGCAACGAGTAGCAGCCCCGCACTCTTCGAGCGG
>NZ_JBLVOH010000064.1:10261-13127 GCF_053543675.1 Microbacterium umsixpiens | reverse complement strand
GCACGGACGACGTCGAGTGCCTCCTGTCCGTTGCCGGCTTCGCCGACCACCTCCAGGTCGGGTTGCGAGGCGACGAGCATCCGGATGCCGGCGCGGAACAGCGCCTGGTCGTCGACGAGCACGACTCTGATCATTCGGAAGCTCCGATCGGAAGCGAGGCGTGGACCACGAACTGCGCCCCCCGATGCTCGGCTTGCAGACTACCGCCGACGAGCTGCGCCCGCTCGCGCATGCCGATGACACCGTGCCCACCGGGCCCGACCGTCGTCTCCCGCGGCACCGTGTTCCGCACGTCGATGTCGACCCGATCGGGAAACCACGCCAGGTGCACGTCGACCGCACCGTCGCCATGGCGGATCGCGTTCGTCAGCGCCTCCTGGAGGATGCGGTACACGGCGAGCTGGATCGCCCCCGGTGGTTCCCCCGGAGGCATCGGGTCGACGGTGACACGCGGCTCGATCCCCGCCTGCCTCACCTGCGCGAACAGCGCTTCGAGGTCGGCGAGCGTGGGCTGCGGGCCGTCTCCCTGCCGGTGCCGAAGCTGGGTGAGCAGCATCCGCACGTCGCTCAACGCCCCACGGGCGGTCTGTGCGATCGTGCCGAGCGCCTCCGTCGCCATCTCGGGTTTCGCCGCTGCCGCGTAACGCGCACCGTCGGCCTGCGCGATCACGACGGCGAGAGAGTGGGCGACGATGTCGTGCATGTCGCGGGCGATGCGGACCCGCTCCTGCTCCTCGACCGCGAGTGACTCAGCCTGCAGCTGCGCGGCACGGGTGCGGCGTGCACGCAGCACGACCCGCCACAGCAGTCCGCACACCCACGCGAATCCGAGCGCCATGACGGAGACGATGAGCAGCAGCGTGCCGGTCGTGACCTTCTCCCAGCCGGTGCCCGTCCCGAAGGCGACGCCGTTCACGATGACCATGTACACCGCCGCGACGATGCCGCCGAACAGCGCGGAGGCGAACCCCCACCAGAGCACCCGCCTCGTGCCCCACGCCGCCGTGGCATAGAGCACGAGCAGGATGGCGAAGTCGATCGGCAGCGGGCCGAACCCGGCGATCATCTGAAGGATCGCCCCGGCCCAGGCGGCGACCAGTGACCAGCCCGGCGCGAGTCGTCCGATCGCGACACCGCCGAACATCAGCACCGCCGCGAAGACGACCGCCACGACGGACACGCCGCCGATCGCCGTGTTCCCGGTCCCCGGCCCGTAGAACACGAGGGACATCGGCGCCAGGACGAGGAAGAGCAGCGCCGCCCCGACGATGTCGAGGGTCAGCGCCATGCGGGAGAGCGGGCGGATCACTCCCCCACGCTACGCGAGCCCACCGCACGGACACATCCGTCCGTGGATGTATCCGTGCGGTGTCGTACGCGGGCGAGGATCTCCCGTCAAGCGGTCGAGGAATCGGATTCCATGAGCGCCCATCGCCTCGAGCGCAGGAGCGCCGCCCCGCCCATCAAGAGCAGGAGCACTCCCAGGGCGATCGCCGCGGAGCTGTCGGCACCGGTGGTTCCCAACGTGCCGCCGCCCCCGCCGGACGGCTGCGGGACGTACGGCGTCACAGGAGCGATCGTGGGCGTCGAGACGTTGCCTGCCGCATCGATGACCGTGATGGTGACCTCCTGCGGGTCGGCAGGACCGGACGACGTGCAGCTCCACTCCGGCATGACCACAGCGGTGCGGCACAGTTCCGTGCCGTCCGGCGCAGTGACGACCACGGTCGTCCCCGGCTCGCCGGTGCCCGAACAGGTGATCGTGAGATCCGGGTTCTGGACACAGACCGGGTTCAGGACCGGAGCGGGCGGCACCGTGTCGACGACCACGTCGATGGGATCGCCCGCGGTCGTGTTCCCCGCCGGGTCCGTCGCGGTCGGCGTGATCGTGTTCGTCCCTTCCGGGAGCGGATCGGTCGGGGTGCAGGACCAGGCGCCGTCGACGACGCTGGTCGTGCAGAGCACGGTGCCGTCATCGTCGGTCAGAGTGATGGTGTCGCCGTCATCACCGGTGCCCGTGAAGGTGGGCGTGGCATCCGTCACCGCAGCGCCATCCGCCGGACCTGTGATCACCGGGGCCGTGGGGGCGACCGCGTCCACGGTCACGTCGATCGGGTCGCCCGCCGTCGTGTTCCCGGCAGGGTCGGTCGCGGTCGGCGTGATCGTGTTCGCGCCCTCCGGCAGCGGATCCGTGGGCGTGCACGACCATTCGCCGTCGACCACCGTCGTCGTGCAGAGCACGGTGCCGTCATCGTCGGTCAGAGTGATGGTGTCACCATCATCACCGGTACCCGTGAAGGGCGGCGTCGCGTCCGTCAGCACAGCACCGTCAGCCGGACCGGTGATGACCGGAGCGGAGGGGGCCACCGTATCCACGGTCACGTCGATCGGATCACCCGGCGTCGTGTTCCCGGCGGGGTCGGTCGCGGTCGGCGTGATCGTGTTCACGCCCTCCGGCAGCGGATCCGTCGGCGTGCACGACCACGCGCCATCGACGACGGTCGTCGTGCACAGCACAGTGCCGTCACCATCGGTCACGGTGATCGTGTCCCCGTCATCACCGGTTCCGGTGAACGTGGGCGTCGCATCCGTCACCACGGCACCATCAGCCGGCCCGGTGATCACCGGCGCCGACGGGGCCTCCGTGTCGACCGTGAGATCGATCGGATCGCCCGCCGTGGAGTTACCCGCCAGGTCTGTCGCCGTGGGCGTGATCGTGTTCGCGCCCTCCGGCAGCGGATCGGTCGGCGTGCACGACCAAACGCCATCGACCACGGTCGCCGTGCACAGCACCGTGCCGTCATCGTCAGTCAGAGTGATCGTGTCGCCGTCATCGCCGGTGCCCGTGAAGGTGGGAGTCGCGTCC
>NZ_JBLVOH010000064.1:7360-10241 GCF_053543675.1 Microbacterium umsixpiens | reverse complement strand
GTCACCACAGCGCCGTCAGCCGGGCCGGTGATCACCGGAGCGGAGGGGGCCACCGTGTCGACCGTCAGATCGATGGGATCGCCCTGAGTCGTGTTCCCCGCCGGATCCGTCGCCGTCGGCGTGATCGTGTTCGTGCCCTCCGGCAGCGGATCCGTGGGCGTGCAGGACCATTCGCCATCGACCACCGTCGTCGTGCAGAGCACGGTGCCGTCACCATCGGTCACCGTGATCGTGTCTCCATCGTCGCCGGTGCCGGTGAAGGTGGGGGTGGCATCCGTCACCGCGGCGCCATCAGCCGGGCCGGTGATCATCGGAGCAGAGGGGGCCACCGTGTCGACCGTCAGATCGATGGGATCGCCCTGAGTCGTGTTCCCCGCCGGATCCGTCGCCGTCGGCGTGATCGTGTTCGTGCCTTCCGACAGCGGATCGGTTGGCGTGCACGACCATGAGCCGTCGACCACGGTCGTCGTGCACAGCACCGTGCCGTCACCGTCGGTCACGGTGATCGTGTCGCCATCGTCACCGGTGCCCGAGAACGTCGGCGTCGCTGTGTCGACGACAGCACCGTCGGCGGGACCCGTGATCACCGGGGCCGTGGGGACCACAGTGTCCATGGTCAGCTCGATCGGAGTACCGTCCGTCGAGTTACCCGCGGGGTCGGTTGCCGTCGGTGTGATTGTGTTGGTCCCTTCCGGCAGCGGATCGGTCGGCGTGCACGACCAAACGCCATCGACGACGGTCGTCGTGCACAGCACCGTGCCGTCACCATCGGTCACCGTGATCGTGTCGCCATCGTCACCGGTGCCCGAGAAAGTCGGCGTCGCATCCGTCACCACGGCACCATCAACCGGACCTGTGATGACGGGAGCTGCAGGGGCAACCGTGTCGACCGTTATATCGATCGGATCGCCCTCCGTCGAGTTCCCGGCCGAGTCCGTCGCCGTGGGTGTGATCGTGTTCACGCCTTCCGGCAGCGGATCGGTCGGAGTGCACGACCAGGCACCATCCGTGACGGTGGTCGTGCAGAGCACGGCGCCGTCTCCGTCGGTCACGGTGATCGTGTCGCCGTCATCGCCCGTTCCGGTGAACGTCGGCGTCGCTTCCGTCACCACATCGCCGTCCTCGGGACCGGTGATCACCGGGGCAGACGGGGCGACCGTGTCCACCATCACGTCGATGGGATCGCCCTCGGTCGAGTTGCCGGCCGGGTCGGTCGCGGTCGGGGTGATCGTGTTCACGCCTTCCGGCAGCGGATCGGTCGGAGTGCACGACCAGGCGCCATCGACGACGGTCGTCGTGCACAGCACCGTGCCGTCACCATCGGTCACGGTGATCGTGTCGCCATCGTCACCGGTTCCGGTGAACGTCGGCGTCGCATCCGTCACCACAGCGCCGTCAGCCGGGCCCGTGATCACCGGGGCCGCAGGCGCAACGGTGTCGACGGTGAACTCGACAGGATCGCCCTCCGTCGTGTTCCCGGCCGGATCCGTCGCGATCGGCGTGATCGTGTTCGTCCCCTCCGGCAGCGGATCGGTCGGAGCGCACGACCATTCGCCGTCGACCACGGTCGTCGTGCACAGCACCGTGCCGTCGTCATCGGTCACGGTGATCGTGTCACCGTCATCACCCGTACCCGTGAAGGTGGGCGTCGCCGTATCCACCACATCACCCTCCGCCGGCCCGGTGATCACCGGGGCAGACGGAGCTTCCGTGTCCACGGTCAGCTCGATCGGAGTACCGTCCGTCGTGTTCCCTGCCGGGTCGGTCGCTGTCGGCGTGATCGTGTTCACGCCTTCCGGCAACGGATCGGTCGGCGTGCAGGACCACGCGCCGTCGACCACGGTCGTCGTGCAGAGCACGGTGCCGTCACCGTCCGTCACCGTGATCGTGTCGCCGTCATCGCCCGTTCCGGTGAACGTCGGCGTCGCATCCGTCACCACGGCACCATCAGCCGGACCGGTGATCACGGGGGCTGACGGGGCCACGGTATCGACCGTGAGTCCGATCGGGTCGCCCTCGGTCGAGTTGCCTGCCGGATCCGTCGCCGTCGGGGTGATCGTGCTCGCGCCCTCCGGCAGCGGAGTCGTCGGCGTGCACGACCACTCACCGTCCACCACGGTCGCGGTGCACACGACGTTGCCATCGCCATCGTTCAGCGTGATCGTGTCGCCATCGTCACCCGTGCCCGTGAACGTCGGCGTCGCATCCGTCACCACATCGCCGTCCTCAGGACCGGTGATCACCGGGGCTGACGGGGCGACCGTGTCCACGGTCAGATCGATCGGAGTACCCGCCGTCGAGTTCCCGGCCGGGTCCGTCGCGGTCGGCGTAATCGTGCTGGTGCCCTCCGGCAGCGGATCCGTGGGCGTGCAGGACCAGGCGCCGGCCGCCACGGTCGTCGTGCACAGCACGTTTCCGTCACCATCGGTGACGGTGATCGTGTCGCCGTCATCACCCGTTCCGGTGAATGTCGGCGTCGCATCCGTCACCACGGCGCCATCGGCGGGGCCAGTGATCACCGGCGCGGACGGCGCCACCGTGTCCACCGTCACCTCGATCGGGTCTCCCGCCGTCGAGTTCCCGGCCGGGTCGGTCGCGGTCGGGGTGACCGTGTTCGTGCCTTCCGGCAATGGATCGGTCGGGGTGCAGGACCACTCCCCATCGACCACAGTCGTCGTGCAGAGTACGGTGCCGTCACCGTCCGTCACCGTGATCGTGTCACCGTCATCACCGGTCCCCGTGAACGTCGGTGTCGCCGTGTCCACCACATCGCCATCCGCCGGGCCCGTGATGGCCGGGGCCGACGGGGCGACCGTGTCCACCGTCACCTCGATCGGTTCTCCCGGGGTGGAGTTCCCCGCCGCGTCCGTCGCCGTCGGCG
>NZ_JBLVOH010000064.1:1478-7330 GCF_053543675.1 Microbacterium umsixpiens | reverse complement strand
GTGCAGAGCACGGTGCCGTCACCGTCCGTCACGGTGATCGCGTCGCCGTCATCACCCGTGCCGGTGAATGTCGGCGTGGCATCCGTCAGCACCGCACCGTCTGCCGGACCGGTGATCACCGGGGCGGACGGCGCCACCGTGTCCACCGTGAATGCGACCGGGGCGCCCACCGTGCTCGTGCCGTCGATGTTCGTCGCCGTCGGCGTCGCCGTCGCTGCGCCTTCGGGCAATGCCGTCGTGGGCGTGCACGACCAGGCACCGTCCACCACGGTCGTCGTGCAGAGCACAGCACCGCCGCCATCGCGCACAGTGATCGTGTCTCCGTCGTCACCGGTGCCCGTGAAGGTGGGCGTGGAATCCGCTACGTCGGCACCAGCCGCCGGGCCCGTGATCACGGGCGTCGACGGTGCAGGGACGGCCACAGTGATCGCGTTGCCAGCGAACGACTGGCCGTTCACCACCGTGTACGGCTGCACGACGTTGGCGCCTCCGGGCAGATCTGATGTCGAGGTGCAACTCCACGTCCCCGCCCCGGTCACCGTGGCGGTGCACAGAACAGCGCCCGAGTCATCACGCATCTCCACGGCGTCGCCAGGGGTTCCCGTGCCGGAGAACGCCGGCCGTGGCGAAACCGTCGCACCATCAGCCGGACCGGTCACCACGGCTGCGGCTCCCCACTGGAGTCGCACCGTTCCGTTCCCGCCGCTCGTTGCAGGCCCGCCACCGGCCGCACCCCCGCCCTGCGTCAGGGCTGCCCCCACGACACCGGGAGCCGCGTATCCCGACCCGCCGCCGCCCCCACCGTCGCCCACGCCGATTACGGACACACAACGACCGCCGCCGCCTCCGAAGTAGCCTCCGCCGCCACCACCGCCACCGTCGTAGCCCTCGACCGCGCCTCCCGCGCCGGCGCCTCCGATGTACTGGGCTCCTGCCGGCGGTGTACCCCACGAGCAAGCGCCCGTTCCTCCCGCGCCTCCCGCAGTCTGACTGCCCCCTCGGCCGGTCTCCGCCGCGCCTTCTGCCGGTCCTGGGGCTCCCGAGGTTCCTCCGCCAGCGCCTCCGCCGGAACCAGCGACGCTGCTGCCTCCCGGTGCACCGCCACCACCACCGGCGATGAGCGAGGGCGCGACGCCGTACGCCCCCTGCCAGATCGCGCTCATGCCGCCGCCCGCTCCACCCGCGCGCGTGTTTCCGGTGGCCGCGGCGCCACCGATCGCTCCGCCGCCGTACGTCGGAGCTCCCCGCAACGCCGCACCGCCCTGGCCGACGGTGACCGTGAGAGATGCTCCGGGCGTGACGGATAGGACGCCGACCGCCTGCCCGCCCGCACCGCCGCCCTGCGTGCCCTGACCCGCGCCCGCCCACTGGCCCCCGCCGCCGGCACCCGTGAGCGTGGCGCTCACCTGCGTGACGCCTGTGGGGACGGTGAAGGTCTGGTCGCCGCCGGTGTAGGTGAAGTCGACGCAATGCACGTACGCGCCCGTCGGGACACACGCGACCTCCGCTGCCGAAGCGGATTCCGACCCGCCGAAGCCCGCGGTCAACGCCGACGCCACGCCGAGAAGCAGCGCCAGAGTCGCAGCCGTCTTTCGTGGGGCCGCGGCACGAGGGGCCGCAGTGGCCACGGCAGCCCGGCGAACCGCACCTGTCCCGCGAGTGATCCGCTTCATTGCTCTTTCCCCTCAACTGTTCCGCGCTGGGGCACACGTAACGATCGAAGAGTATTACGACACTCAGCGGAAACATAGGTTTACCGCAAAAAAACCGATATAATGCGCCGCGCCCGGCGCGGGCGTCTTGTCAGGCGCGCGCGAGGATCTCGCCGTGCGGCACGAGGAACCAGCCGTCGCCGTCGTCGGCCCAGCGCTTCCAGGCATCGCTGATCTCCTGCAGATCCGCCGGAGTCGCCATGTCGCTGTCCACCAGCTGCCGCGCGAGCGCGGACTCGAGGATGCGGTCGGCCCACATCCCGCCCCACCAGGCACGCTCCGCAGGCGACGCGTAGCACCAGGTGGATGCCGTCGCCGTGACGTCGTCGAAGCCCGCGGCGCGCGCCCAGGAGAGCAGCCGACGACCCGCATCGGGTTCGCCGCCGTTCGCACGCGCCGCCGCCTGGTACAGGGCGAGCCACCGATCGAGTTCGGGCAGGACCGGGAACCAGATGAAGCCCGAGTAGTCGGCATCGCGCGCGGCGACGATCCCGCCGGGCACGGTCACGCGGCGCATCTCGCGAAGCGCCTGCACCGGGTCGCCGACATGCTGCAGCACCTGGTGCGCGTGCACGACGTCGAACGAGTCGTCGGGGAAGCTCAGCGCGTGCACATCCTCGACCGAGAAGTCGAGGTTGGCCAGGCCGCGTTCCTCGGTGAGGCCCCGCGACAGCGACAGCGCGTTCTCGTCGATCTCGGTCGCGGTGACGTGGGCGACGATGCCGGCGAAGTCAACGGTGATGGTGCCGGGGCCGGCGCCGACGTCGAGGAGTCGGGTCCCGGACGTGAGGTGGGGGCGGAGGTAAGCAGCGGAGTTCCCGATGTCGCGCACGTTGTGTGAGCGGAGAACTGATTCGTGGTGTCCGTGCGTGTACGAGGCCATGCGCTTCAGTGTGGCAGAGCGCTCAGACCGGCCCGCTTGGCCACCTCGTCGACCACCTGCGGCGTCGAGGACGTCGGTGTGCCGATGAGGATCTCTCCGATGCGCAACGACGATGCCCGCTGACGAGCTCCGGTCGCGACGATCCTCTCGATCGCCTCGGCATCCGCCCCGATCAGGTCATCACCGGCGAGCATCGCACCGTCGGCACCTTCCGCCCTACGGACGGCGTGGTCGCGGCGCGTGCGATCGTCGGCATCGAGTCGGAAGAACCGGACGTCCGCTCGCGGGAAAGCAGTGCGCACGTCTTTCGGCGAGACCTCGAACGGTGCGACGACGATCAGCGCCTTAGCCCCCGCCTCAGCGAACACCGCCTGCACCACCGCTGCGGCCTCTGCTTCGTTCACAGGATCGGCATTCCACGAGAAGCTCAACTGCTCGCCATCGAGGAACCCCGTGCGCTCACCCGCAGCCCATTGCGTGCGCGCCAGCTCCCAACCCACGCGCGAGGCACCGGCGCACCTCGGACCCGTGATCCAGATGACCCGGGCCGTCGCATGCTCTTCGGGGAATACGACATCGGATGCCACCTCCGCCCCGCCTGCCGGCCGGGCGATCACTGCCTGCACCGTCTCCTCGATGGTCGAGTGCGCCGTGTCCAGTCGTTCCCATGCGGGGTGCACCGCGCTCGCCTCCTCGGTGCCGGCGGCGAGTGTGGCATCGACCTGTTCGCGCTCCCACCTCCGGGGAGCCAATCGTCTCCGCCTCGTCTCCTCATCCGCATCCAGCCACAGGGACGACGTCGGGAACCCGCTCGCCGGCGGCGGCTGCGACGGATCGGCGACTCCGGACACCACGAGACGTTCGACACCCGCGTCGCGGAACCGCACGGCGAGCCGGGCGAGTGCGGTCTCCTTCAGCGCCCACCGGTCGGGGTCGTCGGACGGCGCGGGGTAGCACATGCCGAGCTGATCGATGTCGACATACCCGGTCGGCACACCGTCGGACGCGAGACGCTCGGCGACAGCCCACGCGACGGCGCTCTTCCCCACCCCCGGCACTCCCGCCAGCCGCAGCACATCCATGCGACCCAGTCTGGCAGCGGGGATCAGCGCAGGTCGGCGACGGCTCGTCGGATCGCCTCGCGGTCGGGCTTGCCGGAGAGCAGGACATCCATCTCGTCGACCAGGATCAGACGGGACGGACGCGCGTGCTTGCCGAGCTCTTCCGCGACAGCCTCACGGGCCTGCGCGAGCTGCTCGGACTCGCTGCGCCGCAGCACCTCGCCACGCGCCGCGACGATCACCGATGCCTCCCCCCAGCGCTCATCCTCCACACCGACCACGACAGCCTCGTGCAGCCCCGGGACACGCCGGACGATCCGCTCCACCCGATCGAGGGAGATGTTGATGCCGCCCGACACGATCACGTTGTCGGCCCGCCCGTGCACGCGCACCACGCCGTCTTCCACCAGACCGAGGTCGCCTGTGCGATACCAGCGGATGCCGTGCTCATCCCGCACGAAGGTGCGCGTCGTCAACGAGGCGTCACCGAGATAGCCTTCGGCGAGCATGGGCCCCGCGATGCGCAGCTCCCCGTCGACCGTGCGAACGCCGACCGTGTCGAGCGGCACACCGTCGTACACACAGCCACCGCTGGTCTCGGTGGAGCCGTAGGTTCGGACCACCCGCACGCCCAGGTCGGCCGCACGCTCGCGAAGCGGCTCCGGCAGCGACTGTCCGCCCACCAGGATCGCCCGGTACGCCGTCAGCGCAGCACGCACGGCCGTGTCGTCGGCGGCCTCGAGCAGCGTCGCGATCTGCGCCGGGACGAGCGAGGTGTACAGCTCGGGAATCCCCGCCCCCGCCGAGGGGCGCAGCATCGCCAGTGTCGCATCGGCGAAGGACGCAGGCGAGAACCGGCCGTCGAGCACGGCCGGCCGGGTCCCCGCGACGATAGAGCGCACCATCACCTGGAGCCCTGCCACGTAGCCCGCCGGCAGAGCAAGCAGCCAGCGGCCGCTCCCGATCCTCGCCGCCGTCGCCTCGGCGCTCGCGCGCAGCGCCTCACCGCTCAGCGCGACCCGCTTCGGTATGCCGCTCGACCCCGAGGTCGCGATCACCGCCGCGATGCCGTCCGCCACGTTCTCGGGCGCACCGGCCACCATGCCGAGCCCCAGCGCCGGTCCGCCCTCGAGCGCGCGCTGCAAGGCCTCCCTCAGCAGATCCGGATCTTCGGCGTCCGTGGTGGTCAGGGCGGTCATGCGGGTCTCCGGCTCAGTAGTGCCAGGGGAACGACGACCAGTCGGCGTCGCGCTTCTCGAGGAAGGAGTCGCGACCTTCGACGGCCTCGTCGGTTCCGTAGGCCAGACGGGTCGCCTCGCCGGCGAAGACCTGCTGTCCGACCAGACCGTCGTCGACCGCGTTGAAGGCGAACTTCAGCATGCGGATCGCGGTGGGCGACTTCGTGAGCACGGTGCGCGCCATCTTCAGGGCCTCGCGCTCGAGATCGGCGTGCGGCACCACGCGGTTCACGGCGCCGGCCTCGTAGGCACGCTGTGCGGAGTACTCCTCGGCCAGGAAGAACACCTCGCGGGCGAACTTCTGTCCGGTCTGCCGTGCCATGTACGCCGAACCGTACCCGGCGTCGAAGCTGCCCACGTCGGCATCCGTCTGCTTGAACCGGGCTTCTTCGGCCGAAGCGATCGTGAGGTCGCACACCACGTGCAGCGAGTGCCCGCCGCCGGCAGCCCACCCGGGCACGACCGCGATGACGACCTTGGGCATGAAGCGGATGAGCCGCTGCACCTCGAGGATGTGCAGGCGGCCGACAGCCGCGCGGCTCGCACCGTCGACGATCGCCGTCTCCGCATCGGAGTACTTGTAGCCGTCGCGACCGCGGATGCGCTGATCCCCACCCGAGCAGAACGCCCAGCCGCCGTCTTTCGGGCTCGGGCCGTTTCCGGTCAGCAGCACCGCTCCGATGTGCGCATCCTGCCGGGCGATGTCGAGCGCACGGTAGAGCTCGTCGACGGTGTGCGGGCGGAAGGCGTTGCGCACCTCCGGACGGTTGAAGGCGATGCGCGCGACCCCGCCGTCGTACGACACGTGGGCGGTGATGTCGGTGTAGTCCTCGGCGCCGGACGCGAGCACCCATTCAGCCGGATCGAACAGGTCGGAGACGAATGCGCTGGTCACGGCATCCACCCTATTCCTCGCCCGCCCCTGCCAACGGAGGAAGCGCCCCCCCCCCCGGGCCCG
>NZ_JBLVOH010000064.1:0-1458 GCF_053543675.1 Microbacterium umsixpiens | reverse complement strand
ACGCGCCGCCCCGACCGGGACGGCGCTTCCTCGATCGCGCGTGATCAGCGACGACGAGCACGGACCGTCTTGATCCAGCCGTCGACGATGTCCCAGCCGACGCCGAGCGCGACACCGAATCCCAGCAGCACGGCGAGGATGCGGAACACCCCGCCCTCGTCGGCCGATTCCGCCTGTCCTGCTGCGAAGCCCTCCCCGCCGGCCGCGGTGATCTGCGCGAGGAACTCCGGATTCACCAGGTCTCCGGTCAGCAGCGGGACGAGCACCCAGGCGAGGAACGCCAGGGCGAGGATCGTGTTCGTCACGGCCAGCCCCGTGGTCCAGCGGCCTCTGCGGTAGAGCACGACCGCGAACACGGCCTCCGCGACGATGAGCAGGAACAGGACGCCGATCCCCCACGGCCACAGTTGCGGGTTCAGGATCGGCAAGGTCTCGCCGTCGACGTGGACGAAGCCGCGGTAGCGATCCCAGAGGAGAGCACCGATCGCGATGCCGAGGAAGACGAGCGACGCGATCAGCTCGCTGCGCCCCACTCCCTTCTCGGTCGGCTCCGGCAGCTGGTCGAGATCCCACTTCTCGATCGCCGTCGTGCTGTTCGAACGCTCGAGGATGACGAAGACGAGCGTGGTCCAGAAGCAGATGTGGAGGATTGCCCCGCCGGTCGCCACGATCGACGTCGAGATGATCTCGCCCACGGGGGCACCGGAGATGGTCTGTCCCAGTGCGACGCCGCCGAGGACGCAGACCGGGACGATCATCAGCAGCAGCTTGAGCAGCCGCCACCAGGTCAGGTAGAAGCGCGGGCCGATGAGGTACAACGGGCGATCCGCGTACCCGGCGGCCAGGACTCCGGGGTCACCGAGCTCGGTGAGGACGGCGCGCTCGGCGTCTTCCGGCGCCTCGCCCTGCTCGAGCCTCGCCTCGATCGCGTCGGCGATGGAGGCTTCGAGCTCGGCGCGGACGTCGTCCTGTGCCTCGGGCCGGAGACTGCGGATCGTCGCGCTGATGTAGCGCTCGGTGAGTGTGGCTGTGGTGGTCATGTCAGTTCTCCTCTGCGGTGAGGGAGGCGATCGCCGTGGTGAGCGACCGCCATTCGTCGGTGAGGGTGTCGGCGAGGCGGATGCCGGCATCCGAGGTGCGGTAGAACTTGCGGGGCCTGGCCTCGTCGGTGTTCCACTCGCTCGTGAGGTACTCCTGCTTCTCGAGTCGTCGCAGCAGCGGGTACAGCGTGTTGGCGTCGGTCGCGAAGCCTCGCTGCTCGAGCTGCTCGAGCAGCGAGTATCCGTATCCCGGCGTGCGCAGCAGCTGCAGGCAGGCCAGCACCACCGTGCCGCGGCGCAGCTCCTGCAGGTGCGTGTCGAGCGTCTCATTCATGTCGATCACATTACTGTGCGTCACACACCATTGTCAATCACACATTTATGCCTGACCTACCCCCTCCTCCCCCTCGGGATAGCC
>NZ_JBLVOH010000063.1:0-1699 GCF_053543675.1 Microbacterium umsixpiens | reverse complement strand
CATCATCGAAAGGAAGACGCCATGTCCACTCTCTACACACTCCCTGAGCTGCCCTACGACTACTCGGCCCTCGAGCCGCACATCTCCGGCAAGATCATGGAGCTGCACCACTCCAAGCACCACCAGGCCTATGTGACCGGTGCGAACACCGCACTCGAGCAGCTCGCCACGGCGCGCAGCGCGGGCGACCTCGCGAACGTCAACAAGCTCGAGAAGGACCTCGCGTTCAACCTCGGCGGCCACATCAACCACTCGGTGTTCTGGCAGAACCTCTCGCCCGAGGGCGGCGGCGCTCCCGAGGGTGAGCTCGAGGCCGCGCTCGTCGACGCGTTCGGATCGATCGACGCCTTCCGCGCGCACTTCACCGCGACGGCGCTGGGTGTGCAGGGATCGGGCTGGGCCGTGCTCGCCTGGGACAGTGTGGGCGCTCGCCCCGTCATCTTCCAGCTCTTCGACCAGCAGGGCAACGCGCCCCTCGGTGTCACGCCGCTGCTGCAGCTCGACGTCTGGGAGCACGCCTACTACCTCGACTACCTCAACGTGCGCGCCGACTACGTCAAGGCGTTCTGGAACCTCGTGAACTGGCCCGACGTGCAGCGCCGCTTCGAGGCAACGCGCACGGCGACGAAGGGGCTCATCGTCGCGGGCTGATTCCCCGGGTCGCACGCAAAGGGCCGGGTCGGCCCCACGGGTCGACCTAGATCAGGCGGGCGGTGGTTCCGCGCACGTTCAGCTCGTACGGCAGTGCCGACGGGATGTGCACCTCGTCCGGGGTGGTGAGCTTCGCCAGCACCGCATCCGCGGCCCGCTCGCCCTGCCCGAGCGGGAACTGGTCGACGGTGGTCAGGCGGAAGAATTCGCCGAGCTCGTGCCCGTCGATGCCGACGATCGACAGCTCATCCGGCACGCTGAAACCCAGGTCGCGGGCCGCGAGCAGCGCCCCGATCGCCATCTCATCGGATGCCGCGAACACCGCGGTCGGTCGGGGGCCCGGCCGTCCGAGCAGCTGCTTCGCCGCGCGGTAGCCGCCCTCGACCGTGAAGTCCGCCGGCTCGAGGAAGGCGTGGTTCAGAGGGATCCCGGCCTTCGCCAGGGCCTTCTCGAACCCGAGGCGTCGGTTGGTGGGGATGTGAAAGTCGATGTCGAACTCGGGGTTGGCGCCGATGTGCGCGATGTCGGTGTGGCCGAGGCCGATCAGGTGCTCGGTGGCGAGCTGGGCGACCGCCACGTCGTCGACCGTGAGGGTGTCGAGCTTCGGGTTCGGGCCGCCGATCGCGATGACCGGCAGGCCGAGGTCGAGCAGATGCTGTGTCTCGTCGGCGTCGAGTTCGATCGACACCGCGATCACGGCATCCACACGCTGCCGCCGCAGGAACGTGTCGAACACGTGCCGACGTACGTCCTTGTCGGCGGTGATGTTGTAGAGCGTGATGTCGTAACCGGCGCGCATCAGCGCGGCCGAGACGCCCGACAGCACCGTGCTGAAGAACCACCGGTCGAGGAACGGGACGACCACCCCGATGTTGCGGGTGCGCCCCGATGCGAGGCTCGATGCGCGCGAGGAGACGACGTAGCCGAGCGACTGCGCCGCGGCCTGCACCCGCTCCCTGGCGGACTCGGACACGTGGCCGCGGCCGCTGAGCGCGCGCGAGACGGTCGCGGTGGAGACCCCGGCGAGCCGGGCGACCTCATCGATGCT
>NZ_JBLVOH010000062.1:29487-32349 GCF_053543675.1 Microbacterium umsixpiens | reverse complement strand
GTCGCGCCAGGGCCGAGGATCCGGTGATCTTCGAGGCGGGGATCGACCTGCACGCCAAGCCCGGTGACCGCGTCGTCGCGGGGCAGCCGCTGTTCACCCTCTCCGCTGCCGACGACGCACGCTTCGGCCGAGCTCTCGATGCTCTCGAGGGCTCGTGGGAGATCGGCGACGAGGCTCCGGCGGCCGGTCCCATCGTGCGCGAGCGCATCACGGCGTGACCCGCGACCGCTAGCCTGAACTGAGCACATCCGCGACCGAGAGGATCACCATGTCGATCGATGCGAACGGCGACGTCACGCTGCAGGGCGTCTCCCTGCGGAGCCTCCCGAAGGTGTCGCTGCACGACCACCTCGACGGCGCTCTGCGCCCCTCGACGATCCTCGAGCTCGCGGACTCCATCGGCCTCGAGGTCCCGGAATCCACGCCCGCAGCCCTCGGGAAGTGGTTCGCGAAGCAGAGCGACTCCGGTTCGCTGGTCGAGTACCTCAAGACGTTCGACCTGACCACCGCCGTGATGCAGACCCAGGAAGGGCTCACCCGCGTCGCGCGCGAGTTCGTCCAGGATCTCGCAGCCGACGGCGTGGTCTACGGCGAGGTGCGCTGGGCTCCGGAGCAGCATCAGGCGCAGGGCCTCACGCTCGAGCAGACCGTCGAAGCCGTGCAGCAGGGCATCGAGGAGGGCGAGGACGCGGCGGATCGCGACGGTCGCAGCATCCGCGTCGGCCAGCTCATCACGGCGATGCGCCACACCGACCGGGCACGGGAGATCGCGGAGCTCGCGGTCGCCTTCCGCGGTCGTGGCGCCGTCGGCTTCGACATCGCCGGCCCGGAAGACGGCTTCCCGCCGTCGAACCACCGCGCGGCGTTCGACTACCTCGCCGACAACTTCTTCCCGGTGACCGTGCACGCGGGTGAGGCCGCAGGGCTCGCGTCCATCCGCTCGGCGCTGATCGACGGTCGCGCGCTGCGCCTCGGCCACGGTGTGCGCATCGCCGAAGACCTCCAGGTCGTCACACAGGAGGGCGACGAGGTGCAGGTGCAGTTCGGCGACCTGGCCCGTTGGGTGCGCGACCGCGAGATCCCGCTCGAGCTGTCGCCGTCGTCGAACCTGCAGACCGGTGCGATCGCCGCGTGGGGCGACACCCTGGCCGACCACCCGTTCGATCTGCTGTACCAGCTCGGGTTCTCGGTGACGGTGAACGTCGACAACCGCACGATGAGCGCCACCTCGCTGACCCGCGAGCTCGCCCTGCTCGTCGAGACCTTCGAGTACGACCTCGACGATCTCGAGACGTTCCAGTTCAATGCGGCTGCGGCCGCGTTCCTCCCCGTCGAGGAGCGGGAGGAGCTCGTCGAGTTGATCGCCGAGGGATTCGACATCTGACCGTGGCCTCCGGGGGGAGACGGCGCGGGGGCGTCGCGGGAATCATCATCGCTGCGGTGATCGTCGTCGTGGGCGGTGGCTTCGCGGCATACGTCTGGCTGAACCATGCACCGGCCGAGGCCGAAGCGAAGCCGACACGGACACCGACTCCGGTCGAGACCGTGGTCCCGCTGACACCGGCGGAGCAGCTCATCGCGGATGCCGATGATCCGCTCGCCTGCGCGGTGACGTTCACGGGCGAAGGGGTTCCGGCCGACCCCCAGCTGCAGCGGCAGGACGGTCTGTACCAGGCGCTCCCGATCCCGGCACTCGCCGGTCGTGTGTTCGCCGGCTGGTACGCGACGGCGGCGGATGCCGCGGCCTACACCGTCGCCGCACGGGTGAACGGCGCGGACCCCGTCGTCTGCGACCAGCAGCAGGTCGAGCTCTTCGCCGCCTGGAAGACGTCGGAGCAGAACGCGGCCGAGGGCGTGCAGGTCCCGATCCTCATGTACCACCAGTTCACGGCGAATCCCGAGGGGGAGTCCGGCTGGCTGCGCGGCAACTACGCCTACATCGGCGACTTCGACGCGCACATGAACCACATCGCGACGACGGGCTTCTACCTGGCCACCTGGGACGAGCTGAGCGCCTTCATCGACGGTCGGCTCTCGCTGCCCGCGCGGAGCGTGATCATCACGGATGACGATGCCGACCAGACCTGGTTCGACCTCGGGGCCCCCGTCGTGGCGAAGCACGAGCTGCTCGCGACGTCGTTCATGGTGACCGCCTACCGCTCCGACCCGCCGCCGTCGATCCACGTGCTGCGCCGCTCGCACACGCACGACATGCACAAGGCGGGCGATAACGGTGACGGGCTGATGGTGAACTGGACCGCGGATCAGATCGCCGCCGACCTCAACCTCTCCGGCGACACTCTGGGCGTTCGCGAGGTCATCGCCTATCCGTTCGGGCACTACAACGACACCGCCAAGCAGGGCGTCCGGCAGGCCGGCTACGAGATGGCACGGACGATCGAACCCGGGTTCGTCACCATCGGCACCGACAAGCTCGCCCTCCCTGTGGTGCGCATCGACTACGGCATGGGCCTGGACGCCCTGGTGTCGCGCATCGGCTGACGGCGTCGAAGCGGCAGGATGGTCGCATGCCCGACTCCGTTTTCATCGCCGGTCCCGCCTCGTGGAACACGATCGTCGTTCTCGACCGGCTTCCCGAGCCGGTGCCCCACATGCAGTTCGCCGACGAGACGTGGGCGACCGTCGGCGGCACGAGCGCCGGTAAGACCCTGACTCTCACCGGGCTCGGACGTGCGGCGCAGCTCTATGCCCTCGCCGGACCCGACGAGGAGGGCGGCCGCGTGCGTGCGGCCCTCGACCGTGCAGGAGTACGGGTGCGCTGGGGCGAAGGAGCCACCGAGCGGCATCTGAACCTCATGACCCGCGCGGGAGCCCGGGTATCGCTGTACCTGTCGTCGCCGG
>NZ_JBLVOH010000062.1:27801-29467 GCF_053543675.1 Microbacterium umsixpiens | reverse complement strand
GGCGACCGCGGGCGAGGACGATGCCTGGGTGCGCGAGCGGATGGGGGAGGCGGCGGTGATCGTGCTCGACCTCGCCGCCGAACCGCTGCGGCTCCTGCCGATGGCGCGCGAGACCGGAGTCCCGATCTGGGTCGACGTGCACGACTACGACGGTGAGGCCGAGTTCCACCGCCCGTTCCTGGCGGCGGCGGACGCGGTGTTCTGCAATGCGGATCGCCTCCCGGACCCGGTCGCATTCCTGCACTCCCGCATCGCCGCCGGTGCCTCACTCGCCGTGTGCACGCTCGGGGCCGAGGGCGCAGTGGCCGTGGATGCGGAGGGGGTCGAGTATCGGGTGGCGGCCGTGCCCGTCGAGGTCATCGACACGAACGGTGCGGGCGACGCCTTCCTCGCGGGCGTGCTCGACGCGCGCCTGGACGGCGCGGGAGTCGGCGCGGCACTCGAGGTGGGCGCCCGGACAGCCGCTACCGTCCTCCGTTCGCGACACCTGCATCCGCTGTTGGATGCGGTCATCGACGCGGGGGAGTGAGTCTCAGGGCGCGAGCGGCGCGAGGAACTCCTCGGTGAGTCGCGTGACCTCGTCGTGCATCTCGTCCGTCGAGATCGTCGGGGTGCCGTCGCCGTCCTGCGGGCCGTAATCCCCGAAAGACGCGTGCGATGCGCCGTCGATCTCCACCATCTCGGCGTCAGCGGGCAGCAGGTCGCGCGCGTCGGCGATCTTCTCCGGAGTGGAGAGGCCGTCTTCGCTGCCCGAGATGCTGAGGACCGGAAGGCCGCTGTCCGACACGTCGGTCGCGCAGTACGAGCCGAACAGCACCAGCGCGTCGGCATCCGCTGCGAGCTGGCAAGCACGGACGCCCCCGAGCGAGTGCCCGCCGACACCCCAGACATCGATATCCGGGGCGGCCGAGGTGAAAGCGTCGAGTCCGCGCGGGTCGAAGAAGGCCAGGTTCAGCCAGGGGCGGGTGATCACGACCGTGGTTCCCTCCTCGGCGAGCCCCTGGAGGATGGCCGCGTAGGCCCACGGGTCGACCTTGGCGCCGGGGATGAAGACCAGGCCGAGATCCGAGTCGCCGTCGGCGGGGGCGAGCACGATGCCCTCGTCCGCGTCGGTGACGGTGATCGCGGGGTTCTCCCGCACGCTCGCGAGCGGCTCCGGCTCGGCGGCCATGACACCGATCTGCGTGTACGCGAGGACGCCGACCACCGCCAGCACCAGCACGATCGCGAGACTCCACAGCACACGTTTCAGGACCCGGCGGCCACGCTTCTTCTGCACGGATCAACGCTACCCCGCGTCACCACGCTTCCGGGCGACGGCCGGGTGCGTGCGGAGGTACTCCTCGAAGGCCTCCCGCGTCGTGCGGCGCGGGGTGTAGCCGAACTCCTCCTTCAGCCGACGGTTCGCCAGCACCGGACGGTACCGGAGGAACGGGACCTTCTCCGGTCCGTGCGGGGTGAGCCGCAGCGTCCGTCCGATCCGCAGTGCCGTCGACAGCGCCCACGCGGGCAGCACGAGCTGCGGCTTGCCGAGACGAGCGGCGATCTCCGGCACCGTCATCCGCCCGTCACCCGCGACGTTGAAGATGCCGGCCGGGCCGTCGGTCGCCGCCCGCACCATCGCGGCCGCCACGTCGTCGACCCAGACGAACACGAAGGGCGACTC
>NZ_JBLVOH010000062.1:21619-27781 GCF_053543675.1 Microbacterium umsixpiens | reverse complement strand
GGGCGACTCCGAGCCGGAGATGCGAAGGATCCGCCGGCCGTCCCAGAGCGCGATGATCTGGTTGCGCACGGTCGGACCGAGGATCGTGCCGATGCGGAAGATCACCTGGTCGAGCTCGGGGTGGGTACGCCGGTGCTCGGCCAGCATCTCCTCGACCAGCCGCTTGTGCCGGGCGTACGGGAACGCGTCGTTGCCTCGAAGCGGCTGGTCCTCGTCGATCCACTCCGGGTTGTCCGCGTGGTATCCGTACGCCGCCCCGGAGCTGGAGACCACGATGCGCTGCACGCCCGTCTCGACGCACGCGGCGAGGACGTTCGCGCTGCCGGTCACATCGACGCGGTACTCCAGGTCGACGTCGTGACCCGGGTTCACGATTGCCGCGAGGTGCACCACGGTGTCGATGCGGTGCTGCCGCAGCACGGGAGCGATCGCCGCGGCATCCGTCACGTCCAGCGTCGCATCGATGACGCCCGCGCGGGGTGCGCCCGCTCGCAGGTCCGCGGCGACCACGACCTCGACGTCATCACGGGCCGCGAGGGCTTCAGCCACGTGCGAGCCGAGGAAGCCGCTGCCGCCCGTGATCAGCACCCGGGGCATCAGGCGGCCTCGACGGTCGTGCGGCCGCTCGCGTCGCCGGTGCTCGAACCCGTGCGCTTCCTGGTGTGCCGTGCCCAGAGCCCGGCCAGGACGAGGCCGGCGACGATGTCCCAGATGCCCCACCAGCCGGCCACGATCGCCATGCCGCCGAGGCCGTCGAAGAACAGGAACACCAGGCCGAGCCCGAGGCCGGCGTTGCGGATGCCGACTTCGAACGTCATGGCCTTGCGCTCGCGGGTGCCGAGTCCGCCGACCACCGCCGTGCCGTAGCCGAGCGCGAGCGCCACCGCGTCATGCACCGCGACCACCAGCAGGATGATGCCGAGCACCTGCACGAACACGGCCCAGTTGCCGATGAGCGCGGCGATGATGAAGCCGAGCAGCGCGATCAGGCTGAACCACTTCACGAACGGCTGCACGCGGGCGCTGAAGCCCGGTGCCTTGGCGCGCAGGAGCAGACCGACGGCGAAGGGGAGACCGACGATGAGGAAGATCTCCAAAAGCATCCGCCACGGGTCGAGCGTGATGTCGCGCAGCAGGGTGCGGGCGGTCGGATGCAGCGAGGCCCAGAACGTGATGCTCAGCGGCATCGCGACGATGTAGATGAGGTTTCCCACCGCCGTGAGCGACACCGAGAGGGCGACGTTGCCGCCGGCGCGGTGGGTCAGCACCTGCGAGATGTTCCCCGGAGGGCAGCAGGCCACGAGAAGCATCCCGAGCGCCATCGACGGCGGAACGGGGAGCACGAGTGTGAGCAGGAACGTCGCGATGGGCAGCAGGAGCAGCTGGGCGAGGATCGCGATCGCGAACGGTTTCGGATGCTTCGCCACGACGCGGAAGTCGCTCGGCGAGGTGTCCAACGCGATGCCGAACATGATGAGGCCGAGGACCACGTTGAGGATCGTCAGCGTGCCGGGCGTGAACGAGAGGACGACGTCGTCGACGTTCATGCCGAGGCCTCCAGTGCACTCTTCTCACGTCGCACGGCGCCCCGGTAGGCGTCTTTGTTGACGTAGTACGCCATCCGGTCGAGACCCAGATAGTGATAGCCGCCCGTGACATCGGGCCACGCCGTTCCCGTGACCCGGTCGCGGAAGCGGGCGGCGCGGGTGGGATCGGTCTCCACCGCGTCGAGGTAGGCGGCGAGCAGCTCCGCCTGTTCGTAGCGACCCTGCCAGCCGATGCCGGACGCCTCGATCATGCCCATCACGTAGAGGCCGTTGAACGAGGCGGGGAAGACGTTCAGGAAGAGCCGTGGCGAGGCTCCCTGCCAGTGCAGGTGCTCCCGGTCGACGAACGGATAGTCCAGGGTGTAGCCGGTGGCGAGCAGCACGAGGTCGTACTCGTCGGCGCTGCCGTCGCGGAAGTGCACCGTCTGCCCGTCGAAGCGGTCGATGTCCGAGCGGATGCGCAGGTCGCCCTGGCCCAGGTGGTTGAGGATCAGGGTGTTCACGATCGGATGAGACTCGTAGATGCGGTAGTTCGGCTTCGGAAACCCGAATCGCACGGGGTCGTCCGTGAACGCCCGCAGGACGCGGCTGTCGACGGCCTGCTTGATGCGCGCCGGCAGCGGGCGGCCCTGGTTGAGGGTGTCGCTGGGCTTGCCGAACAGGTAGCGGGGCACGAAGTAGTACCCGCGTCGTACGCTCATATCGACGGACACGGCGTGGTGCACGGCATCCACGGCGATGTCGCAGCCGGAGTTCCCGGCGCCGATCAGGAGCACGCGCTTGCCGCGCAGCTGTTCCGGGGACTTGTACGCGCTGGTGTGCAGCAGTTCGCCCGAGAACTCCCCACGGAACGTCGGTACGTTCGGCTCGGCGAGGGTCCCGTTGGCGAGGACGACGCCGGCGTACCAGCGCGTGTCGGTGCCGTCGGGGCCCGAACTGGTCAGCTCCCAGCCGCCGTCGGCAGGCTCGAGGCGCGTGACGCGCGTGTCGAACCGGAACAGGCCGGTGAGCCCGAAGTGATCGGCGAAGTCGTCGAAGTACTCCTTCAGCACCCGGTGGCCGGGGTAGTCGACCCGCGAGCGCATCGGGAACTCGGCGAACTCCGTCGTGGTGCGCGAGGAGATCAGATGCGCGGACTCGTACATCGTGCTGCGGGGATTGGTGATGTCCCAGAGCCCACCCACGCCGTGCGAGGCCTCGTAGCCGTCGACCACGATTCCGCGCTTCTGCAGCGCACGCGCCGCGGCCAACCCCGATGGACCCGCGCCGATCACGGCGTATTTGTTCATGCTGCTCCCCGCACGTCAGTGTGCTCGAAAAAACGCCCCCGCCCACCGATCGTAACGGGTGAGCGGGGGCGTCGAGTTCCGCGGGGTCAGGCGGTCCCGAGGTGCTGCTGACGCGCTGCGACGGCCTCCCGGATGGCGGGGAACAGCGGATGCTCGGGATCCAGGCCCGTGGTGCGGGAGGTGAACGCGGCGGGCTCCTCCGTGCGCAGCAGCTCCTGCATCTCGACCGACTGCTCGTCGGCCGGATCGTCGAACTCCAGTGCTGCCGACACGGCCGCCACGAGAGCCACGGTCGGCAGACCGCGCTCCGCAGCCATCGCCGCTGGCCCCACGAAGCGCTCGTGCCGTGAGATCTTGCGCAGCGGCTGCCGTCCCACCCGCTGCACGGTGTCGACGAGCGCAGGATTGCGGAACCGCTCGAGGATCGTGGCGCGATACGCCGCGAGGTCGGCGGGGTCGAGCCCGTGCTCGGCGACCAGCACAGCCGAGGTCTCCTCCAGCGCGGCCGAGACGCTCGCCGCGATGGCGGGGTCGGCCAGCGCGTCCGAGATGCGGTCGATCCCCGCGCGGGCCCCGAAATACGCGGTGGCGGCGTGCCCCGTGTTCACCGTGAAGAGCTTGCGCTCGATGTACGGCGCCAGGTCGTCCACGAAGTGCGCGCCGGGGATGGTCGGCAGCGTGCCGCCGAACGGACCCGATTCGATCGCCCACTCGAAGTACGGCTCGACCGTGACGTCGACGCCGCCGTCTGCGGGCTGTGCCGGCACGATGCGGTCGACCGCGGTGTTCGCGAAGACCGCGCGGGCCAGCAGCGTCTCGGCATCCGCCCCTGCCGCCGTCGCGATCTCGTGGCGGAGCAGATCGGTGGCGCCGATCGCGTTCTCGCAAGCCATGACCTGCAGAGGCGCGGCATCGGGGGAACGGAGGGCGAGTCCGGCCACGATCGAGGGCGCCACGAACCGCAGCACCGTCGGGCCGACCGCGGTCGTGACGACATCGGCCGTCGCGACCTCCTCCGCCACGGCGGCGGGATCGGTGCGGCTGTTGACGGCTCGGAAACCGGTGACGACATGGTCGGTCCCTCCGGGGCCGGCCTCGTGCACGGTGTACGAGTCGACCGCGTTGATCGCGTCCACCAGAGCATCGGCGACGTCGGAGAACACGACCTCGTATCCGCCCTGGCGGAGCAGCAGCCCGACGAAACCGCGCCCGATGTTGCCCGCCCCGAAGTGGACCGCCTTCATCCCTCGTTCACCTCCGAGAGGAGGGCGTAGAGCTCCTCCGGGGTCTGTGCTGCGGAGAGCCGGGCCACGTCGTCCTCCTCGGAGAACAGGATCGCGATCCGGGAGAGGATCTCCAGGTGCTCGTCACCGATCCCGGCGATGCCGATCACGAAGGTCGCGGGATCGCCTGCCCAGTCCACACCGCCGTCGTAGCGGACGACCGACAGGGCCGAGGCGAGGATGGCGTCCTTCGCGTCGTTGGTGCCGTGCGGGATCGCGAGACCGTTGCCCATGAACGTCGACACGGTCTCCTCGCGCTGCCGCATCGCGTCGACGTAGGCGGGGGTCACGGCTCCGGCGGCGACGAGGATGTCCGTGGCCTCCTGGAGCGCGTCGTCCCGCGTCGCCCCGCCGGGGTGGATGCGGACCTGCTCGGGGGTGAGAACGCTCATTCTGTGTCCTTTCGCTGTGCCCGTACCATCTCGACGACCTCTTCGTAGCGGGGCGAGTTCATGAAGTTGTCCACCGACACATGGACCGAGTTCGGCGACTTCGCCGTGGCGCGCTCGGTGAGCTGCTGCTGCGTGATCACCACGTCGGCCGTTCCGTCGAGGTTCGCGATGGCCTGATTGGTGACGTTCACGTCCTCGATGCCGGCCTTCTTGAGCTTGTTGCGCAGGACGCTGGCGCCCATCGCGGACGAGCCCATACCGGCGTCGCACGCGAACACGATCCGCTCGATCGGCGCCGTGGCGACGGCGGTCGTGCTCGGTGCGGCATCCGTCGCCACAGGTGCGGCGGATGCCGTCGACGTGCGCAGCGCATCCATCGCCGCGGACGACTTGCCCTTGTTCGCCTCGGTCTGCGCGATCGCGGCACCGAAGGTGTCGCCCTCGGCCTCGAGGTCGCGCTTGCGGGAGGCCCGCAGGATCACGCCGGTGATGAGGAACGTCACGGTGGCGGCGATGATGACCGACAGGTAGACGACGAGCAGGTTCGGAACGCCCGCACCGACGGCCGCGACGGTCACGGCGATGATGCTGCCGGGAGCCGCCGGGAACACGAGCCCGCCGTTCAGGAGCATGTTCGTCGTGACACCGGCTGCGCCACCCGCGATGAGCGCGAGGATCGTGGTCGGCTTGCTCAGTGCGTACGGGAAGTAGATCTCGTGGATGCCGCCGAAGAACTGGATGATGGCCGCGCCCGGCGCCGACGCCTTCGCGACACCGACTCCGAAGAAGCTGAACGCCAGCAGCAGGCCGATGCCGGGGCCGGGGTTGGCCTCGATGAGGAACAGGATCGACTTGCCGGCCTCCGACGCCTGCTCGAAGCCGAGCGGGGTGAACACGCCGTGGTTGATGGCGTTGTTGAGGAACAGCACCTTCGCCGGCTCGACGATGATCGACACGAGCGGCAGCAGCTGCGCCGCCACGAGCCAGTCGACGGCGGTGCCCAGCGCGGCGCTGATGCCGAGCATGGCCGGGCCGAAGGCGAAGAACCCGAAGATGGCGAGGAGCATGCCCAGGATGCCCGCGGAGAAGTTGTTCACCAGCATCTCGAACCCGGGGCGGATCTTGCCGTCCCAGAGCCGGTCGACCTGCTTCATGATCCAGGCCGCGAGCGGTCCCATGATCATCGCGCCCAGGAACATCGGGATGTTCGTGCCGACGATCACGCCGACGGTGGCGATGGAGGCGACCACGCCGCCGCGGTCGCCGTAGACCATACGGCCTGCGGTGTTGGCGATCAGCAGCGGCAGCAGGTACGTGACCATCGGACCGACCAGACCGACGTACGCGAGGATGTTGCCGTCGGCGGTCTCGGCCACCGACGTCATCGCGCCCTGCCACCCGATGATGACGGAGTCACCGCCGCCGCCGAGGATCTCGGACACCCCCGCCCAGTGCCAGCCGAAGGGGCTTTCGGCGCCGAAGAATCCCTTGGGGATGAAGAGCATCGTGATGAAGCCCCAGGCGATGAAGGCCGCGATGTTGGGCATGATCATGCCGGAGAGGAAGGTGCCGAAGCGCTGCACTCCTACGCGGAGGCCACCGGGTTTGGTGGCGGCAGGTGACGTCGTCGTCATGATGTCGTCTCTTTCTT
>NZ_JBLVOH010000062.1:18410-21599 GCF_053543675.1 Microbacterium umsixpiens | reverse complement strand
GCGGTTCGGGCGGAGGAGGCATCGTCGGCGGCCAGGGCGGCCTCGGCGAGGCTCCGCGCCTCGGACGGGGTGCGTTCGGAGAGCGCGTGTCGTACATCGGCCAGTGCTGGGGGAGCCATCGAGAGACTCGTGGCGCCGAGACCGACCAGCACGACGGCGAGGAGCGGATCGGCGGCGGCCTCGCCGCAGATGCCGACCGGCTTGCCCAGGCGGGCACCGGCATCACCGACCTCGCGCACCAGGCGGAGCACGGCCGGATGCCAGGGGTCCTGGAAACCTGCGACCGAGCCGAGCATCCGGTCGGCCGCCATGGTGTACTGCGTGAGGTCGTTGGTGCCGATCGAGGCGAAGTCGGCGTGCGCGAGCACCCGGTCGGCGAGCAGGGCGCTCGCCGGGATCTCGACCATGACCCCTGCGGTCTGCAATCCGTACTCGCGGGCGAGACCGGTGAAGTAGATCGTCTCCTCGACGGTTGCCACCATCGGAGCCATCACCCACAGGTCGGCCTCGGTCTCGGCGTCGGCTTCGGCCAGTGCCGTCAGTTGCTCACGCAGGATGTCCTCGCTCGCGCGCAGCGCCCGAAGACCCCGCAACCCCAGCGCCGGGTTCTCCTCGTGCGCGTCGTTGAGGAACGCCAGCGGCTTGTCGGCGCCGGCATCGAGCATCCGGACCACGACCTTCTTGCCGGGAAAGGCCGCCAACAGCTCGCGGTACGACTCGCGTTGCTGGGCGATGGTCGGCGCCTGTGCCGAGGAGAGGAACAGGAACTCGGTGCGGAACAGCCCGACGCCCTCGGCCCCCCGAACGACCGCATCGGCCGCATCTGCGGGCTTCCCCAGGTTCGCGAGCAGCGCGACAGGTGTGCCGTCGGCGAGGGCGCCGGGAGTGGGAGGAGCGGTGTCGGCCGACTGGCGGGCAGCGGCGCGCTGAGCTGCGCGGTCCTTCTCGTCCTCCGTCGGTTCGCGGGTGACCACGCCGCTGGCGGCATCGACGATCACCGTCTCGCCCGTGACGAGCTGCGTGCCGTCCGCGACACCGACGCCGACGATCGCGACGATGCCCTTCTCCCTCGCGAGGATCGCGGTGTGGGAGGTCGGCCCGCCGTCGGTCGTGATCAGAGCGAGCACCTGATCCAGGTCCAGGAGTGCGGTGTCGGCCGGGGCGAGGTCGCGGGCGACCAGGACGAACGGGTGTCCCGGGTTCGGGACGCCGGGCGCATCGACGCCGCGCAGGTGCGCCAGGACGCGCTGCGCGATGTCGTCGAGATCGGCGGCGCGCTCGCCGAGGTACCCTCCGACGGCCTCGAGCGTGGCGCGGAAACCTGCGAACGCATCGTGCACCGCCCATTCGGCGGTCGCCCCGGCGTCGATCCGCGCGTCGACCTCCTCCTGGAGCGTCGGATCCTCGGCGATCATCGCCTGCGCTTCCAACACATCCTGTGCGGCACCACCTGCCGCCTCACCGCGCTCGTTCAGTTCACGGGCGACCGTCGCGACCGCCTCGCGTACTCGCGCGCGTTCGGTTTCGGCGCCCGCCGTGCTCGGGGTGTTCTCCGGAGCCGGCATCGCCTCGGCCATGCGGACGACCGGTCCCTGGGCCACGCCGAGACCGATGCCCACCCCGCGCAGCTCGCTCATCCGGCGGTGTCCTGGTCATGGTCGGTGGTGAGGAGCTCGGTGAGCGTGTCCAGCACGCCTTCGGCCCCGTCGCCGTCGGCCGTCAGGGTCACGTAGTCGCCGTACTCGATCGCGAGCGAGATCACGCCGAGGATGCTGGCGGCATTGACCGGTTTGCCCGAGTCCTTCGCGATCGTCACGGCGAGGCCCGAGTCCTTGGCCGCCTGTGCGAACAGCTTCGCGGGGCGGGCGTGCAGTCCGTGGGAGGAGCCGATCCGTACGGTGCGGGTGGCGGTCATGATGTTCCTTTCGGGGTGTCGCCGGCGGCGGCGAGGATCGATCGGGCGAAGTCGAGGGTGCGGGATCCGTCACGGTCGGAGAAGACGTCATCAGGAAGCACGGCGACGGGCGCTTCCACGCTGCGGCGCATCGCCTCGAGCCGGTCACCGAGATGCGGACCGACGAGGACGAGGTCGTGGTCGGAGCCGGCGACGGAACTCTCGGTGCCCGCCACGGCATCCCAGCCGAGACCGGCCGCTGTCGCCGCAGTGCGGAGCCGCAGTGCGACGAACGTGCTCGACGCGCCGGCGCCGCACACCACGAGGATCCTCATCGATTCCCACCTTCCTGAGAACAGTCTGGGAACAAGGAGGGGTGCCGCACCAACAGGTTCCTTTCCGCCCGGGCGGAACCCCGGTTTCCGCCCGGGGATGCCGGCATGCTGACATCATGGAGACCACGTCGAGACAGTGCGGTCACCAAGCGGGAAGGGGAGGATCATGTCGCGCCAGCGCCAGGACCTGCTCCTCACCGCTCTGCTGCGCCAGGAGGGGTGGGCGACGGCTGCCAGCCTCGCCGATCTGCTCGGGGTCACGCCCCGCAGCATCCGGTCGTACGTGGCAGCGCTGAACGCACGGACCCCGGGGGCCGGCGTGATCGAATCCGGCCCGGCCGGGTATCGCGCAGGATCCGGTGCCCGCGGTGCGCTCCGGATGCGCCAGACCGGCGAGTCCGCGCCCCGCGATCGTCTGCACACGCTGGTGCGGCTGCTGCTCGACGAGCCCGCCGGGATCGACGTGTTCGACACGGCCGACGAGCTGCACGTGAGTGAGGCGACTCTCGAGGCGGACCTGGTCAGGGTGCGCAGCCTGCTCGACGGCACCGAACTCGCGCTCGAGCGGGACCGGGAGAGGGTGCGACTGCGAGGGAACGAAGCCGCCCAGCGGCGCCTGCTCAGCAGACTCGCGCACGACGAGATGGATGACGCCTCCTTCCATCCGGAGACCTTCCGGCGTGCCCTGTCGAGGTCTGCGGTGGCCGCCAGCGCGGTCGGTCCGTTCAAGACGTCACTGGTGCGGGAACTCGGCGAGCTCGGCTACTACGTGAACGAGCTCGCGATCGCTGACGTGCTGCTGCACATCGCGATCGCCGCCGAGCGGGTGGCCGCGGGGCACGCCCTCGAGTCGTCGCCGGCGGGTGCCCGGGAGGAGATCCCGCGGGTGGGTGCCGTCATCGCCCGGCTCGCCGCCGAGCACTTCGACGTGGTCCTCGGCGACGGCGACAGCGGTCACCT
>NZ_JBLVOH010000062.1:13552-18390 GCF_053543675.1 Microbacterium umsixpiens | reverse complement strand
CGCCTCCCTGGTCCTGACCCGGATCGTCGCGCCGGGGGAGGACGCGACGAGAGAGGTCGCGCGCAGCGGTGTGGACCCGGCCGTCGAAGCCGCGGTCCGGGCGGAGATCGCCCGCGCCGCCGAAGACTTCCAGGTCGATCTCGTGGACGAGACCTTCGTCCTCCGACTCGCCCTGCACGTGCAGAACCTGCTGCGGCGGGCCGAGGAGAGCGCACTGACGCGCAACCCGCTCACCCGCTCGCTCAAGACGACGTATCCGATGATCTTCGAGGTGGCGGTCTCGATTGCGAGCGGGCTCCACGACCGCGTCGGCACACCCATCCACGACGATGAGATCGCCTACATCGCCATGCACGTCGGCGGGCGACTCGAGCGCAGTCGCAAGGCGGAGTCGATCCTGACGGCCACGATCGTCTGCCCCGGCTACCAGGAGCTGCACGAGCTGCTGCGCTCGAGCGTCGACCGCTCACTCGGCTCGGCGATCGAGGTCACGACCGTCGTCACCAACGTCGATCCCGACTGGACCTCCTTCGACACCGATCTCGTCCTGAGCACGATCGAACCGGGGGATGCGGGCGACCGATTCGTCCGCATCCAGCCGTTCCTGACGGACGCCGACGTCGACCGCATCCAGCAGGCCGCCGCACGCGTCCGCCGCGGGCGACGCCTCACCCGCCTACGCGGCGAACTCGCGCGCTACTTCCTGGCCGACGCCTACGTCTTCCCGTTGCCGGATGAGGGGGAGGAGGCGATCATCAGGCGTCTCGGTGGTCTCCTGGTGCGGGCGGGACTGATCGGCGAGGACTACGTCGAGAACACGATCGTGCGCGAGCGGATGTCGTCGACCGCCTTCACGGATGCGCTCGCGGTGCCGCACGCGCTGCAGATGACGGCGACCCGCACGGCCATCGCGATCGGTGTGGCGGACGGCTCTGCCGCGTGGGGCGGCGGTCGCGTGCAGGTCGTCGCGCTCGCCGCGTTCAGCGAGAGCGACCGGGCGGCGTTCCAGACGGTTTTCGAGCAGCTGGTCGAGGTGTTCAGCGAGCGCGAGAGCGTCCAGCGCATCGTCCGCAGGGGCACCACGTTCGAGGCCTTCCTCGACGAGCTCGTCGCGGTGATCGACGGCTGATCCGCGTCTCACGCCCGAGGCGCGAGCACCTCGGCGAGCTGATCCAGCACGTCGTCCGCGGTGTCGGACGCCGCCGTCTCGAGCACGACCGCGTCACCGGACGAGATCCCGAGGTCCATGACCGCCAGCACGCTGCTCAGGTCGACGGTCGTGCCGTCGGCGGTGCGCAGGGTCACCGGAGCTCCGTGCGACTGCGCGAGTCGCACGAGCTCGGCCACCGGCCGGGCGTGCGCGCCGTTGTGCGCGCTGACGATCAGGCGTCGGGTGGGCATGCTCAGGAGCGCTCGTCGAGCAGGGCGCGCACTCCCGCCTCGAGCTCGGCCACGGCACCGCGTGCGGCTTCGGCGGAGTCCGCTCGGGCGTCGATATAGACCTTGAGCTTCGGTTCGGTGCCGCTCGGCCGGACGATGACGCGCGAGCCGTCGCCGAGGCGATACCGCAGCACGTCGCCGGAGGGCTGTCCCGGTGCCGCCTGCAGCAGGTCTTCGGCCGAGGTGATGCTGCGTCCGGCGATGTGGGTCGGCGGCAGCGAGCGCAGCGCGAGCATGACATTGCCGATGACGGCGAGATCCTCGACGCGCACCGAGACCTGGCCGCTGGCGAAGTGCCCGTACGTCTCGCCCAACTCATCGAGCAGATCGACGAGCGTGGCCCCGCGGTCTCGCGCCTCGGCGGCGATTCCGAGCACGGCGACCGCCGCGGACACTCCGTCCTTGTCGCGCACGGTCTCGGGGTTCACGAGGTACCCGAGCGCCTCCTCGAATCCGAAGACGATGCCGGGGGCGCGGGAGATCCACTTGAATCCGGTCAGGGTCTCGTGGAAGTCGAGTCCGTGGTGCGCGGCGACGGCACCCAGTCCGGGCGACGACACGAGCGAGCAGGCGAGCGAGGCGCCGGGGGGGCCGGCCGCGGCGCGGGCGGCCCTCGCGCCGAGCAGGAGCCCGACCTCGTTGCCCGTCAGACGACGCCAGCCGTCTGCGGCGGAGTCGTCGGGAACTGCGACGGCGAGGCGGTCGGCGTCGGGGTCGTTGGCGAGGATGAAGTCCGCTTTCACACGGCGGGCCCGCGCGAAGGCGAGGTCCATCGCCCCCGGCTCCTCGGGATTCGGGAACGAGACGGTGCGGAAGGTCGCATCGGGCGTGAGCTGCTCGTCGACGACGAACGGCTGGGGGTAGCCGGCGTCCCGGACGATGCGCGACAGTGTCTCCCAGCCCACCCCGTGCATGGCGGTGTAGACCCACCGCATGCCGGAGGATCCGGCGGGTGCGGGAGCGACGGCGGCGGTGGCCGCGATGTAGGCCTCGACGACGTCCTCGCCGGCGGTCTCGTAGGCCGCGGAGCGGGGCAGCGCCGCCACGGAGCCGGTGTCGGCCGTGCGCTGGATGTGCGCGGCGATCTCGGCATCCGCGGGGGAGACGATCTGCGAGCCCTGATCGGCGCCGCCGAGATACACCTTGTAGCCGTTGTCGTTCGGCGGGTTGTGGCTCGCGGTCACCATGACGCCGGCGTCGGCGCCGAAGTGGCGCACGGCGAAGGCGAGCACGGGGGTCGGCAGCAGGCGGGGCAGCAGGATCGCGCGCAGACCGGCACCGGCGAAGAGTTCGGCGGAGTCCGTGGCGAACACTCGGGAGTTCCGGCGGCCGTCGTAGCCGATCACGACGGTCGGGGTGTGCCCGGGAACCGCCTTCTCGCGCAGGTACGCGGCGAATCCCGCGGCCGCCTGCGCCACGAGGACGCGGTTCATCCGGTTGCTCCCCGCGCCGAGCTCGCCGCGGAGGCCGGCGGTTCCGAACTCGAGGCGCGCGCGGAACCGGTCGTCGAGTTCCGCGGCGGCGGCGCCGTCCCCGCCGGAGGCTCGAGTGATCAGACCGGCGAGCTCGTCGCGGGTCTCGTGATCGGGGTCCTGTCGCAGCCAGGCGCGCGCCTGTGCGAGCCGCTCCTCGCTCACAGGGCCTCGACCACCCTGGCCAGGAGCGCCGAGATCACCGGTTCGGCCTCGCGGCCCGCCTCGATCACCTCGGCATGGCTGAGCGGGGTCTGCTGGATCCCGGCAGCCAGGTTCGTGATGAGGGAGAACCCGAGGATCTCCATGCCGGCCTCGCGGGCGGCGATCGCCTCGAGAGCGGTCGACATGCCGACGATGTGTCCGCCGATGTGCTTCGCCATCTGCACCTCGGCCGGGGTCTCGTAGTGCGGGCCGCGGAACTGGGTGTACACGCCCTCGTCGAGCATCGGGTCGATGCTGCGCGCGATGTCGCGGAGGCGCTTCGCGTACAGGTCCGTCAGGTCGACGAAGGTCGCTCCCTCGAGCGGGGAGTCGGCGGTGAGGTTGATGTGGTCGCTGATCAGCACCGGCTGGCCGGGCGTCCACGTCTCGCGGATGCCTCCGGCGCCGTTCGTGAGCACCATGATCTTGGCCCCCGTGGCGGCGGCGGTGCGGACGCTGTGCACGACGCGACGGACGCCGTGGGCCTCGTAGTAATGGGTGCGGGCGCCGATCACGAGGACGTTCTTGCCCCCGGGCGTGCGGATGCTGCGGAGCGTGCCGACGTGTCCCTCCAGCGCGGGCTTCGAGAACCCGGTCACCTCGGTGGCGGGGATCGTCGCGACGGTCTCGCCGATGATGTCGGCGGCCTTGCCCCAGCCGCTGCCGAGGGTGAGGGCGATGTCGTGATTCTCGACTCCGGTCAGACGCGCGATGTCGGCGGCGGCCTGGGCGGCGACCTCGAACGGGTTCGCGGTCGGGTCATCGAGAGGATTGCTGTGCGTTTCGGGCATGGATCCACTCTAGGAAGGTGCAGGCTCCGGGGCCAGGATTGCGGAAGAATGGGTTGCATGTCTTCCACCACTTTCGAGCGCACTCAGCGCGTCGCCGTCCTCGGCGGCGGTCCCGGCGGTTACGAGGCGGCTCTCGCGGCCGCTCAGCTCGGGGCGGAGGTGACCCTGGTCGAGCGGGTGGGAGTCGGCGGATCGGCCGTCCTCACCGACGTCGTGCCCTCCAAGAGCCTGATCGCGACGGCTGATGCCGCGGTGGCCATCTCCGAGGCGAGCGACCTCGGGGTGAACTTCTACGCGAAGGGGGAGAACGGCAAGCCGCTCAAGCCCGAGATCGCGATCAACCTCGCCGCCGTCAACAAGCGTCTCATCGCGCTCGCCGGGCAGCAGTCCGAGGATATGCGGGCGACTCTGCTCGAAGCCGGCGTCCGGATCCTCTCCGGGCACGGGCGCCTCGAGGGTCCCACCGCGATCGTGGTGTCGACGGGCGAGAAAGGCACCGACTTCGACCGCGTCGAGGCCGACACCATCGTCGTGGCCGTGGGGGCGTCGCCCCGTGAGCTCGATTCCGCGAAGCCCGACGGCAAGCGCATCCTCACGTGGACGCAGCTGTACGACATGAAAGCGCTGCCGGAACACCTCATCGTCGTGGGCTCCGGCGTGACCGGCGCGGAGTTCGCCTCCGCCTACATGAACCTCGGCGCCAAGGTCACGCTCATCTCCAGCCGCGAGCAGGTGCTCCCCGGTGAGGACAAGGATGCGGCGAGCGTCCTGGAGAAGGTGTTCAAGCGCGGCGGGATGCAGGTGCTCTCGAAGTCCCGTGCCGACAAGGTCGAGGCCACGAAGGAGGGCGTGACCGTCACGCTGTCCGACGGTCGCACGGTCGAGGGGAGTCACTGCCTCATGGCGGTGGGCTCGATCCCGAACACCGCGG
>NZ_JBLVOH010000062.1:12965-13532 GCF_053543675.1 Microbacterium umsixpiens | reverse complement strand
GCGTCGAGCTCGACGACTCGGGTCACGTGCGGGTGAACAGGGTCGCGCGCACCTCGGTGCCCAACGTCTACGCGGTCGGGGACTGCACGAACTTCTTCCCGCTCGCCTCGGTCGCATCCATGCAGGGGCGCACGGCCGTCTTCCACGCGCTCGGTGACATCGTGATCCCGCTGGAACTCATCAAGATCACCTCGAACATCTTCACCGCTCCGGAGATCGCGACGGTCGGATACGGGGTGAAGGACGTCGAGGACGGCGTCGCGGACGGCATGGTCTACAAGCTCCCGCTCGCGGCCAACCCCCGCGCCAAGATGATGGGCATCAAGGACGGCTTCGTCAAGCTCATCGCCCGCAAGGGATCCGGCACCGTCATCGGCGGCGTGATCGTGGCACCGAAGGCCTCCGAGCTGATCTATCCGATCGCTGTGGCGGTCGAGCGTCGCCTCACGGTCGACCAGGTCTCGCGGGTGTTCGCGGCATACCCGTCGCTCTCGAGCAGCATCACCGACGCCAGCCGGGCGATGCACCTCGTGAACATCTCCTGAGACGCAGGACGAGAAAGGGGGG
>NZ_JBLVOH010000062.1:12224-12945 GCF_053543675.1 Microbacterium umsixpiens | reverse complement strand
CCCCCTAGGCGGGGGTAGACGGGGATCAGCTGATCGTGAGCAGCTGGTGTCCGGCGGAGACCGTCAAACCGGCATCCGCGTTGATGTTGCCGATGATGCCGTCCTTGTGCGCCTGCAGCGGCTGCTCCATCTTCATCGCCTCGAGCACGACGACGAGATCGCCCTTGACGACCTGCTGACCGTCTTCGACGGCGATCTTGACGACCGTGGCCTGCATGGGCGACTTCACCGCGTCGCCGGATGCGCCCGCGTTGGCCGTGGTGGCGTGGCTGCGCCGCGACGGCGGCACGACGGCGGGGCGACCCGCGGTGCCCGGAGCGACCGCCACGCGGTCGGGCAGGCTCACCTCGAGACGCTTGCCGGAGACCTCGACGACGACGGTGTGGCGCGACTCGCCGGCGGCCGGCGACTCGAGCTCGCCGTCCCACGCGGGGATGTCGTTGACGAACTCGGTCTCGATCCAGCGGGTGAAGATGCCGAACTCGCCGTTCTCGGCCGTGAATGCCGGGTCGCGGACGACCTTGCGGTGGAACGGGATGACGGTGGGGAGACCGGCGACCTCGAACTCGTCGAGTGCGCGGCGGGAGCGCTCCAGCGCCTCCGCCCTGTCCTTGCCGGTCACGATGATCTTCGCGAGCAGCGAGTCGAACGCGCCCGAGACCGAGTCGCCGGCGGTGACGCCGGAGTCGAGGCGGATGCCGGGACCCCCGAAGGTCTTGAA
>NZ_JBLVOH010000062.1:1798-12204 GCF_053543675.1 Microbacterium umsixpiens | reverse complement strand
GAACCCCGCGACCGGGGTCCTCGCCGTTGATGCGGAACTCGATGGAGTGGCCCTGCGGCTTCGGGTCGTCGTAGTCGATGGTGCCACCGGCCGCGATGCGGAACTGCTCGCGCACCAGGTCGATGCCGGTGACCTCTTCGGAGACCGGGTGCTCGACCTGCAGGCGGGTGTTCACCTCGAGGAATGAGACCGTGCCGTCGGCGCCGATCAGGAACTCGCAGGTGCCCGCGCCGACGTATCCGACCTCCTTGAGGATGGCCTTCGACGCCGAGTAGAGCAGGTCGTTCTGCTCCTCGGTCAGGAACGGTGCAGGAGCCTCTTCGACGAGCTTCTGGTGGCGGCGCTGCAGCGAGCAGTCGCGCGTGGAGATGACGACGACGTTGCCCTCGGCATCGGCCAGGCACTGCGTCTCGACGTGGCGCGGCTTGTCGAGGTACTTCTCGACGAAGCACTCGCCGCGACCGAAGGCGGCGACAGCCTCGCGGGTGGCCGACTCGAACAGCTCGGCGACCTCGTCGAGCTCGCGGGCGACCTTGAGGCCACGTCCGCCGCCGCCGTATGCCGCCTTGATGGCGATCGGGAGGCCGAACTCCTTCGCGAAGGCGATGACCTCGTCGGCTCCGGCCACGGGACCGGGGGTTCCGGGCGCGAGGGGAGCACCGACCTTCTCGGCGACGTGACGCGCGGTCACCTTGTCGCCGAGGGCCTCGATCGCCTCGGGCGACGGACCGATCCAGGTCATCCCCGCGTCGATGATGGCGCGGGCGAACTCGGCGTTCTCGGCGAGGAACCCGTAGCCGGGGTGCACGGCGTCGGCACCGGCGCGGCGGGCGATGGAGAGGATCTTCTCGATCTGCAGGTACGTCTCGGCGCTGGTCGAGCCGCCGAGCGCATACGCCTCGTCTGCGAGACGGGAGTGCAGGGCATCACGATCCTGGTCGGCGTAGACGGCGACCGACGCGATCCCGGAGTCTCGAGCGGCGCGGATGATGCGTACGGCGATCTCGCCGCGGTTGGCGACGAGCACCTTGGCGATAGCAGGCATGGTTGCCAGCCTAGCGAGAAGGCCCTCGATCCCTTTGACGACTCCCCACAAGAAAGTGGGGGAAACGTGGAGGGGAGTCTACGACCACAGATCCGTCCATCGGACGCCGAGCTCCGCGGCCAGGCGCCGCACGGTCGACAGGGACATGCCCACGACGGTCGAGGGATCGCCGTCGACCCGGGTGATGAAGGCACCGCCCAGACTGTCCACGGTGAAGGCTCCCGCCACGTGCAGCGGCTCGCCCGAGGCCACGTAGGCCGTGATCTCCGCGTCGCTCACGTCTTCGGCGAAGGTCACCGCCGCCTCGGCGACGGCGGTCGCCTCGACGGGCTCCGCGCCGGGAACGACCCGGAACACCGAGTGCCCGGAGTGCAGGATGCCCGTCGCTCCGCGCATCTCCTCCCACCGCCGGGTGGCCTCCTCCGCGGTGTACGGCTTGCCGTAGACGCGCCCGCCGAGCGCGAACATCGAATCGCCGCCGATCACGAGACCGTCGAACTCGCCCTCCTCTGCGAGACTGCGGGCGACCGCTGCGGCCTTGGCGCGGGCGAGGAGCAGCACCAGCTCGGCGGGGGCGAGCGCGGCGCCGTGTTCGGCCTCGGCGGCTGCGGCGACGGCATCCTCGTCGACGTCCGGAGACAGGGTGAGCGGCTCGATCCCCGCCTGCCGCAGCAGCATCAGTCGGGCGGGAGACGTGGAGGCGAGGCAGACGCGCATGTCCACCACCGTATCCTCGAAGAATGACTTCCTCCGCAGCCGACGTGCTCGAACTCGACATCACCGGCATCGCACACGGGGGCACCTTCGTCGCCCGTCATGAGGGCCGCGTGGTCTTCGTCTCCGATGCGATCCCCGGGGAGCGTGTCCGTGCCAGGGTGATCGCCCCACAGGAGGGCGCGGACGCCTCCACCCGCAGCTTCTGGCGGGCCGAGACGATCGAGGTCCTCGACGCGTCGGAGCATCGCCGTCCGCACATCTGGGCCGAGGCCGATCTCTCCCGGGATCCGGCGGACCGCCCGGGCGGAGCCGATCTCGGCCACATCGACCTCGGGTACCAGCGGGTGCTCAAGCGCCAGGTGCTGACGGAGGCGCTCGACCGGTTCGCGGGATCAGGTCTCGTCGCTCCCGAGATCGAGGCCGTCGACTCCGGTGACGGCACCGGCTGGCGCACCCGCGTCACCCTGCACGTCGACGAGTCGGGTGAGGTCGGTCCGTTCGCTGCGCGCAGCCACCGCGTGGTCCCCGTCACCAGCTACCCCCTCTCGCGTCCCGCCATCGCCGAGGCCGCACTCGCCCTGCACGGCGAGGCGCCGGGACGCATCGAACTCGTCGAACCGGCCGACGGCCGAGTCCGCGTCATCCGGCGGGAGGAGACCGAGCGGCCGGCGAAGGTCGCTCGCGGCTTCCGTCGCCGCCCGACACCGGAAGTGATCGAGGAGGTCGTCGGCGACCGCCGCTTCCAGGTCGATGCGACGGGCTTCTGGCAGGTGCACCCGCGCGCGGCGTCCGTGCTCGACGCCGCGGTCTACGGCGTGCTCGAGGGGCACGTCGACGAGCAGAAGACGCACTACGACCTCTACGGCGGTGTCGGACTCTTCGCTGCGACCCTCGCCGACCTCGGCGGCTCCGACATCGTCACGGTCGAGTCGAGTGCGCGGGCCACCCAGCACGCAGCCGCCAACCTCGCCCCGCTCGATGTGAAGGCCGTGACCGCGCGCGTGGATCGCTTCCTCTCCACGCAGAAGAGCGGTGGGCGCACCGGAGCCGTCATCCTCGACCCGCCGCGTGCCGGGGCCGGGCGCCAGGTCGTCGACGCGGTGCACGCCCTCGCGCCGGAGGCCATCGCGTACGTCGCGTGCGACCCGGTGGCCCTCGCCAGAGACCTCGGGACGTTCCGGACCCTCGGGTGGAAGGTCGACCGGCTGCGCGGCTTCGACCTCTTCCCGCACTCGCACCACTTCGAGGTCGTCGCGCTCCTCACCCGGTGACCGATCCCGGCCGCCGCCGGGTACTCACTAGGCTGGGTGGATGAGCAGGGTCGCACTCATCGACGATCACGAGTCCGTTCGCCTCGGCCTCGAGGCCGCGTGCGCGCGTGATTCGCAGACGGTGGTGTTCTCCGGCAGCACGGTCGTCTCCTACCTCGAGTGGCGAGTGGCCTCCGCGTCCGCTCCGGCCGACGTGGTCGTGCTCGACCTCACTCTCGGTGACGGGTCGACCGTGACGGAGAACGTGACCTCGCTCGTGAACGACGGGGCGAGCGTCGTGATCCACAGCGTGGCCGACCGTCCCGCAGCAGTGCGCGAGGCGCTCTCGGCCGGCGCCGCCGGCGTCGTCAGCAAGTCATCCGCTCTCGACGACGTGTTGGATGCGATCCGCACCGTCGCCCAGGGCGAAGCGCTCAACAACGTCGAATGGGCCAGCGCCGTCGACGGCGATCGGGCGTTCGCCGACGCGCAGCTCTCCACTCGCGAGCGCGAGGTGCTCCGGCTCTATGCCACGGGGCTGCCGCTGAAGGCGGTCGCCGAACGTCTCGGCGTCGCCTACTCCACGGCCAAGGAGAACATCACCCGCGTCCGCGTGAAGTACGTCGAGGTCGGTCGTCCGGCACCCACCAAGGTGGACCTCCTCCGTCGGGCGATGGAGGACGGGATCGTCGCGGCCGACGGGGCGGCGAGTGCCCGCTGATCCGCTCAGCATCCGCGATGCCTGGAGCAAGATCCCCTCGCCCGGCAGCGCGGACACCGAGTTCGAGCGCTTCACCGGCAAGCGCATGGAGCGGATCCTCGCGATCGTCGTGGCGATCGGCTCTGCTGCGCTCGGCGTACAGGCTCTGATCGCCGCGCTGAGCTCTCCGTTGCGGACAGATGCGGCGGATGCCGTGATCCTGGCCGCGGTCTTCGTGCCCCTGGCGGCGATGCTCGCCGCGTGTCTGATCGGGCGCGGTGTCCGCCTCTTCTCCGGCGTCTTCGCCGTGGTCTACGTCCTGGCCCTGGCCGCCTGGCCGTCCGTCGTCGATCCGACCGACAAGAGTGCGGGCGATCAGCCGTGGATCTTCTTCCTCGTCAACGTCGGCGTGGTCGCGGCGATGCTCGCGTTCCCGCTGCGACTCCAGTTCGCCTGGGCGGCGGGGATGCCGTTCGTCTACGGGTACGTCCGACTCGTCCAGGGCGAGTTCTCGCGGGAGTTCTGGGTGACGACCGCGTTCGATGTGTCGTTCACGCTGATCCTGGGCGTGGTCATGATCTCGCTCGGCTGGATGTTCCGCTCGGTCGCGGCCGGCGTGGACGAGGCCAGAGGTCAGGCGGTCTCGTCGTACTCGACCGCCGCCGCTGCTGCTGCCGCAGAGGAGGAGCGGGTGGCCATGTCGGCACTCATGCACGACAGCGTCCTGGCTGCGCTGATCGCCGCGGAGCGCGCAGAAGGCGAACGGGCGAAGGAGCTCGCTGTCGCGATGGCGCGCGAAGCGCTCACCCGGCTGGCGAACACCGAGGCCGCGGTGGCGCAGGAGGGGAGTGATGAGCCGATCGGGACGGCGCAGATCGTGGTGGAGCTGCGTCGAGCGCTCTCCGAACTCGGCGCCGACGCGATCGTCGAGGAGCGGGGCGGGATCGGGCTGATTCCCGGTCGCGCGGCCCGGGCCCTGGTGCTCGCCGCGCGTCAGGCCATCGGCAACGCCGTCGCACATGCCGGCGGGCGCGGCCTGCACATCGTCGCCGAGGGTCACGGCGACGAGGGGATCGCCGTCACGGTGTCCGACGCCGGGCCGGGTTTCGACGTCGAGAGCATCGGGGCGGATCGTCTCGGCATCCGGGCGTCCATCCTCGCTCGCATGGCCGGCGTCGCGGGCACCGCGGAGATCCGATCCGACGAGCACGGCACGATCGTGGTCCTGGGCTGGGAGCGCTCGTGAACCGCACCGTCCGCAGCGTCGCCACCTCGCTCGCCGTCGGGTTCGCGCTGTACTTCGTCGCGCGCGGTATCTGGTGGATCGAGCAGCCGACCGCACCGCTGGCGATGGTCCTCGCGATCGGTCTCTACCTCGTCGTCGTCAACATCGCGATCCTCGGCAGCGCCACTTCGGTGCGGATGCCGTTGTGGTCGGCCGTGCTCGCGCTGCTGGCCAGTGCCGTCATCCCGGCGCTGGTGACGTTCGCGCTCGACCCCGCCGACCGCACTGCGCCGTTCGCCACCTGGTACATCGGCGCACTCGGCCTGCTCGGGGTCGTGTGCGTCGTCCGTCGTCGGTTCCTCGTCGGCTGGGCGACGCTGGCGGTCCTGGTGGCGGCGACGTCCGCCTACCTCGGCCTCGGTGTGGCGTTGAGCCTCGGTCTGGTGGGCTCGATCATGTGGGTCGTCGTCGCCCGTCTGCTCGTGATGTTCTGGGATCGCGCGGTCCGCGACACGGAACGCCTCGCCGAGATCCAGCAGGCAGTCTCGGCCTGGCACGCCACGCAACGGGTGCGTCAGCGTGAACGGCGCCTGCGCACGCAGTTCGCTCTGGCTGTCGCGGGGCCCGTCCTGAGCCGTGTGGTGGCGTCTCGCGGGTCGCTGGACGATCAGGAGCGCCTGGATGCCCGTCTGGCCGAGGGGCGACTGCGGGATGAGCTGCGCGGTGCGGATCTGCTCAACGATGCGGTGCGGAATGCGATCGACAGCGCGCGTCGACGGGGCGCGGTCGTGACGGTGTTCGACGAAGGCGGCTTCGACGGCATCGACGAGGCGCGACGGGTCGAGATCCGGGATGAGCTGGCCGCCGTGCTCATCCGTGCCCGGAGCGCTCGCCTCATCATCCGTTCGGCTCGTGATCCTCGGGTCGCCGTGACCGTGGTCGGCCGCGCCGGCACTCGCTCCTCCGGCGACGATGATTCCGTCGACCTGTGGCACGAGATCCTGCGGGACGCCGCCGCGGTCTGATCCCCACCGACGCGGCGCGCCGCCCCTCGGCTCCGGTGGGGGAGGAGACCGGAGTCGAGGCGGTAGAGAGTGGGCGAGGGGCGGCGTATCCGCCTGCCCCTCGCCGTGCGGACAGTTACCCGAAAACCGTCCGCTGGTGGCCGATCAGCGTCTGTCTACCCTGGGACAGAGAGACCAGCCGAACGCGAAGCGTCTCATTCAGTCTGAGGGTTCTTCCAATCGTTGTCTGTAGGTATTTTGGGGGACACGATTTCCCCGCCGATGGGGGATCATTGGACGATGGGAACGCGCCGGGGCACGAATCTTCCGCGGATGGGCGACTTCAATCAGTCCGTCGTGTTGGAGGCCATCCGTCAGTCCGGTGAGGGGTCGAGCCGGATCGAGCTCGCCGCAGCGACGGGTCTGTCGGCGCAGACCGTCACCAACATCACACGGCGGCTGCTCGACGAAGGCCTCATCCGCGAGGCCGGACGCACGATCAACGGACCGGGCAAGCCGCGCGTCACGCTGCGGCTCGTCGCGGACAGCCGCTTCTCGGTCGGTGTGCATCTGGATCCCGCCCTCATGACTTTCGTGCTCCTCGACCTGTCCGGTGCGGTCATGCGGCGTGTCGGCGTGCGCACCCCGGCCATGGAACCTCCTCGGATCGTCCAGGCCATGGCGGCGACGGTCGACGCGCTCATCACGGTCTCGGGCATCGACAGGGCATCGATCGCCGGTGTCGGGGTCGCGGCGCCCGGCCCCCTCGATGCGGAGAAGGGCACCGTGATCGACCCGCCGAAGCTGCTCGGCTGGAACCGGGTGCCGCTTCGCTCCGTGCTGGCCGAGGCGATCGGCATCCCGGTGGTACTCGAGAAGGACACGACCGCCGCCGCGGTGGGCGAGCTCTGGACGCGGAGGGCGTCGGCCGACGACTCCTTCGTGTTCGTGTATCTGGGCACGGGTATCGGGGCGGCGCTGGCCAGAGACGGGGAAGCCGTCCCCGGAAGCACCCGCAACATCGGAGAGATCGGACACCTCATCGTCGACCCGGACGGACCGCCGTGCACGTGCGGCTCCCGTGGGTGCGTCGAGGTCGTCTGCACGCCGCAGGCGATCGTCGCGCAGGCGGAGCGGGCGGGAGTGTTCCGCGACGATCGTGAGCTCAGCGATGTCGAGGCGGTGGACGCGCGTTTCACGGAGCTGTGTCAGCGGGCGGCTGACGGCGATGAGCTCGCCGACGGTGTGCTGACGCGGGCCGCGGCGCACATGGCGGTGCTGACGGCCGGGCTGACGAACATGCTCGACGTGGACCGTGTGGTCTTCGGTGGCCCATTCTGGTCGCGGCTGGCCGAGGTCTACCTGCGGGAGATCCCCGACCGGCTCGAACGGGCGAGCGCCACACGTGCGGTGCGCTCGCTGCCCGTGGACGGAACGGTCGTCGGTGACGATGTCGCCGCTGTGGGGGCCGGCTGCGTGGTGCTCGATTCCGTGCTCAGCCCGCGAGCATCGGCGCTGCTGCTCGACCACTGATCCCGATCAGCCGGAGAATCGTCCCCAGGGGATGTCTCGACGCAGCGGGCGACGGAGCGGGCGCTGCGTGCGGGTCCAGGCCGAGACCGACGGCTCCTCGACGACGGCGTCCGCCGCCTCGGCCGCGTACGCCTCGCTGATCACCGCGATGAGTGCGGCGAGTTCCTCTTCGGTGGCGGCTCCACGGGTGATCTCGAGCATCGGGGCGACGTCCCCTGATGCTGCGTCCTGCGTGTCGTGCTCGGTCACAGCGGGATGTTCCCGTGCTTCTTCGGCGGCAGCTCCGCACGCTTGCCGCGCAGAGCACGCAGCGCCTTCGCGATCGAGACGCGGGTGTTCGCGGGCTCGATGATGCCGTCGAGCTCGCCGCGCTCCGCCGCGAGGAACGGCGACGCCACGTCGTAGGTGTACTCGTTCGCGAGGCGGGTGCGCACGGCGGCGACGTCTTCGCCGGCCTCCTCCGCCTTCTTGATCTCACCGCGGTACAGGATGTTGACGGCACCCTGGCCGCCCATGACCGCGATCTCGGCGGTGGGCCAGGCGAGGTTCACGTCGGCGCCGAGCTGCTTGGATCCCATCACGATGTAGGCGCCGCCGTAGGCCTTGCGCAGGATGACGGTGACCAGCGGCACGGTGGCCTCGGCGTACGCGTAGAGGAGCTTCGCACCGCGCCGGATGACGCCTTCCCATTCCTGGTCGGTGCCCGGCAGGTATCCGGGCACATCGACGAGGGTGACGATCGGGATCGAGAACGCGTCGCAGAAGCGCACGAACCGGCTGGCTTTCTCTCCGGCCTCGATGTTGAGCGTTCCAGCCATCTGCGACGGCTGGTTGGCGATGATGCCGACCGAACGTCCCTCGATGCGGCCGAAGCCGATCACGATGTTCGGGGCGAACAGCGGCTGGACCTCGAGGAAGTCGCCTTCGTCGACGATGTGCTCGATCACCGTGTGGATGTCGTAGGGCTGGTTCGTCGAGTCCGGCACGATCGTGTTCAGCGTGCGGTCGGCGTCGGTGGTCTCGAACTCGAAGGTGCTCTCGTACGAGGGCAGCTCCGCCATGTTGTTGTCGGGGAGGAAGCTGAGGAGCGTGCGCGCGTAGTCGATCGCATCGTCCTCATCCTCGGCGAGATAGTGCGAGACGCCGGAGCGGGTGTTGTGCGTGTACGCGCCGCCGAGCTCCTCCATACCCACGTCCTCGCCGGTGACGGTCTTGATCACGTCGGGTCCGGTGACGAACATCTGGCTGGTCTTGTCGACCATGATGACGAAGTCGGTGAGTGCCGGCGAGTACACAGCTCCTCCGGCGGCCGGGCCCATGATGATGGAGATCTGCGGGATGACTCCGGAAGCGCGGGTGTTCAGGCGGAAGATCTCGCCGTACTTGCCGAGCGCGACCACACCCTCCTGGATGCGTGCGCCGCCCGAATCCAGGATGCCGATGCACGGCATGCCTCCGGAGAGCGCGAACTCCATGATCTTGATGATCTTCTCGCCGGCGACCTCGCCGAGCGATCCGCCGAATGTCGAGAAGTCCTGGGAGTACACCGCGACGGTGCGTCCGTTGATCGTGCCGACGCCGGTGACGACCGAGTCGCCGTAGGGACGGGAGCGGTCCATGCCGAACGCGGTCGTGCGGTGGCGCACATACTCGTCGAACTCGACGAAGCTCCCGGGGTCGACGAGCAGTTCGATGCGCTCGCGGGCGGTCATCTTGCCCTTGGCGTGCTGCTTCTCCTTCGCCTTCGCTTCCGCGTCGACGACGGCTTCCGTGTAGCGAGCGCGCAGATCCGCGATCTTGCCGGCGGTGGTAAAGAGGTCGGGCTTGTCCGTCACGGATTCCACCCTAGCGTCGGGGCGACGCGCTCCGTTGGATGCTCGGCACAACGGGTCGGTCGATCCTTTGGCGATGAACGCGCGAGCTCAGTGCCCGCCGGGGTCCGGTTCCTGCTCGTGGTCGGTCTCCTCCAGTGCCGGATCGTTTTTGGGCGAGCGGCCGAGGGAGAGCGCTTTGCGACCGACCCACTCGACACCGCGGACTGTCGTCCCGGCAGCACCGGCCACCGCCGTGCCGGCGTACCGGGCGCCGCGCAGCACGCGCAGTTCGACCTTCTCGGCGCCGGGAACGGGCTCCAGCTCGAACGGGAGATCGATCGGAGCTGCACCGAACGCCCGATGCGATGTGGTGAGCACGCGACGACCGAGGATGTGGTTTCCGGCCCCGCCGATCGCCGCCCCGATGCCGAACGGCAACGCTTTGCCGATGATCGACGCTCCGCCCTTCGCGGCGAACTGCTTCACGAACATGCTCTTGAGCTGGTCGACCAGGGGGCCGACGGCGGCGCGGGGCAGCGACTTCGTGACCAGCTCGCCCCAGTAGGACGATCTGCTCCCGCCGCGCCCGGCCATCTGCCCCGCCAGTTGCCCGACCAGGTCGACGCCCTCCTTGCCCAGCATCAGGGTCATCACGAGAGCGCGTGCGCGATCGGGGTTGGCGACCGCGATGCCGTGCACCTCGGCGACCGACTGCGCGAAGAGCGCCGTCGACTCCACGAAACCCACGGTCTCGACGCCCGAGAGTGCCAGGGTCACGCCGGTGCCGATGCCGGGGACGACCGCGGTCGCTCCCACTGCCGCCCCGCCCGTGGTCACGGCAGCGAGGTAGCGTCGCTCGAGGATGCGGATGATCTCGGCGGGCGTCGCGTGCGGGTTGCGCAGGCGGATGCTGCGGATGTGCGCGAGCACGAGCGGGCGCTGGATCGACAGCACGCGGTCGAGCCCCCGCACCATCATCGGATGCTCCGGGGATCCGGCGGGAGGCACGCCCTTGTCCCACGGAGCATCGTCCGGCAGGGAGTGGATCTTGTGCACCTTGGGGGTCATGCGGCGATCCTAGGGAGTCAGCCCGCGAAAACGCCGAAAGCCCGGCCCCC
>NZ_JBLVOH010000062.1:0-1778 GCF_053543675.1 Microbacterium umsixpiens | reverse complement strand
GGGCTTTCGGGAACCGGGTCAGACGAAGAGGTTCGCCCGCTCGAGGTCTTCTGCGAAGTCGACCTCGACCGCGTACAGGTCAGAGACGTCCATCGGCTCGAGGAGGAGACCGTCCTCGGCGATGGCCAGCTCGAGACCGCGCTCGAAGTAGTCCTGATCCTCGACGCGCTGCAGCTGGCGCATGAACGCCTTCTTGTGCGCGGAGGAGATGTAGTTGATGCCCACGGCCTCGCCCAGACCGCCCTTGACGGTCTTGGACAGCTCGTTGATGAAGCCCTCGGCGGTGACCGTGTACTTCACCTCTTCGTCGCTGACCTTGGAGGTGTTGACGGTGACGAACGACTGATCGCGCTCGATGAAGGCGGCGGCACGACCGAGGATCATCGGGTCGAACACCACGTCGCCGTTCATCCACAGCACTCCACCCTTGCCGGTCGCGCCGAGGGCGCGCAGCAGGCTCTTCGACGTATTGGTCTCGTCGTAGCGCTCGTTGTGGACGTAGTTGACGGCGGGGAAGGCGTCGATGATGGTCTCGGCGCGATAGCCGACCACTGTCGTGATGCGCGCGTCCGAACCGAAGGCGGCGCGGATGTTGTCGTGCTGCTGGCCCATGATCGTGCGGCCGTCGCTCAGTTCGGTGAGCGGCTTCGGCAGCGCTCGGCCGAGGCGCGAGCCCATGCCGGCGGCGAGGATGACGGTCTGAAGAGTCACGAGTGCTCCTAAAGGAAGTTGTGTTCACGGCCGATTCACCGACCAGACACTTCGTCGTGCCGAGTTCATGGTAGCGAGGCAGCCTGGGAAGCCCCGGGTCGGGGAGCCTCCCGTTGTCATTTCGTGATCGAGTACACACCGGACGCACAGGCTCGCCCTCCGGGCCCATTGTGTCGGATCCGAGGGTTCGTCGGTGAATGTTGCGCGGCGGCCTTGGCATGCGGCTCCCCATTGATACCGTAGGACGGTGACTTCCTCCCCTGACGACCGCGCCGCCCAGGTGGACGAGACCGAGACCGCGCCGCCGAAGGCATCGACGAAGCCTGTGGCGAAGACGACTGCCGCGAAAACGACGCCCGCGAAGACCGCTGCTGCGAAGTCGACGGCTGCGAAGACCGCTGCTGCGAAGTCGACTGCCGCGAAGACCACTGCCGCGAAGAAGCCCGCCGGGAACCGCGCTCCGGCGAAACCGGCCGCCTCGAAGAGGGCTCCTGGCAAGAGGCCCGCCGCCACGACGGCGAGATCGGCTGCAGAGCAGGCGGCACCGACCGCTGAGGTCGTCGTGGAGCCTCTGAAGAACGCCATGCTTAATCGATCCGCGTCGAACGCCGCTCCGAAGCGCACGTCTGCGACGGCCCGCACGGCCGCGGCGAAGAACACGGCCGCACGTGCCGCGGCGACGAAGCCCGCCGCGGGGACGACGGCATCGGCGAAGTCCGCGGCAGCCAAGACCGCCGCAGCCAAGACCGCCGCAGCGAAGACGGCCGCAGCGAAGACGGCGGCGGCCAAGACTGCGGCCGCGAAGACCACGGCCCGGTCGACGACCGCGAAGACGGCGGCAGCGAAGACGGCGGCAGCGAAGACGGCGGCAGCGAAGACGGCGGCGGCGAAGACGGCGGCGGCGGAGAAGGCTGCCGCGGAGAAGGCTGCCGCGGCCGCCGCGGAGGCCGAGACGGTTGCCGCCACCGCAACGCCCGTCGTCGAGCCGGCGCCGGCTGGCGACCAGACGGCTCCCGTCGAGTCCGCTTCGGCGATCGAACCCGCCCCCGCATCCGAGGAACCGGTGC
>NZ_JBLVOH010000061.1:20131-29644 GCF_053543675.1 Microbacterium umsixpiens | reverse complement strand
GAGCGGTGCCGCGCCGGCGTACACCGGGCGCGGCATCGGGCTCAGTGCTCTCGCTGTCGCCGTCCTTCGCGTAGCGCTCGTAGGCGCCGTAGTACTCGCGGCCATAGTACGCCGACTCCGCACCCTTGCGCGGCACGCGGTTCAGCACCACGCCGAGCACCCGGCCGGTCGTGCGGGTGATGTTGTCGATCGCCCGCTGCAGCATGTCGAAGGTGGTCTTCCCCGAAGAGACGACGATCAGCACGCCGTCTGCGTTCGCGGCCAGTACCGCGGCGTCGGTCACCGGCAGCACCGGCGGGGAGTCCAGGATGACGATCGCCGACTTGCTGATCTCCGCCAGGAAGTCGCGCATGCGCTGCGACCCGAGCAGCTCGCTGGGGTTCGGCGGGATGCGCCCGGCGCCGACGACGGCGAGCGGGATGTCGCGGGAGGGGCGATGCGCCACATCCTGCAGCTCGGCCCGACCCGCGAGCACATCGGTGAGGCCCACGTCGTGGGACATGCCGAAGATGTCGGCGATGACCGGGCGACGCAGGTCGCAGTCGATGAGGATGGCCCACTGTCCGGCGGCGGCGAGGCTGGAGGCGAGGTTGACCGAGACGGTGGACTTGCCGTCGCCGGGCACGGAACTCGTGACCACGATCACGCGCGGCGGGTTGTCGACGTCGATGAACTGCAGGTTCGTGCGCAGCTCGCGCATCGATTCGATGAGATGGTGCGACACCCCGTGCTGCGATTCCAGGGAGAAGTCGATCACCTGTCGCTCGCCGGCGATCGACTTCTCGAGCGGGAGGGTGCCGATGACGGAGACGCCCGTCTCGCGCTCGATGTCGCGGGGGTGACGCACGCGACGGTCGACGGTGTGCCGCACGAACGCGTAGACGAGACCGAGGGCGAGACCGGCGAGAGCGCCGATGATGACGTTCAGTCGCGTGTTCGGCGACGACGGGGTGCTGGGAAGGCGCGCGGAGTCACCGACGATGAGGGAGATCGCCGCCGGCGTCTCGGCGGTGCCGCCCTCGAGCTTCTCGATCTCGATCGCCATGCCGTCGAGCCAGGCCTGCGCCAGTGCCTGCGCCGACTCGGGCGTCGGCCCGGTGGCGGTGACCTTCAGTGCGGTGGTGTCGACGGGGTTCGTCACCGTGACCCGGTTCACCAGCACGTCGGGCGAGGCGTCGATGTCGAGTTCGTCGATCGCATGCTCGGCGACCGCCCGCCAGGAACCGAGATTGAGGTACGACTTGACCCTGCTCTGGGCGAGCTGGTTGCCCACGAGGGCGGAACCGCTCGTGCCGTCTCCGCCCACGGCCGTCACGATGCCTGTCGTGTCGGCCGAGTACACCCGCGGCTGCAGGGAACTCCAGCCGAACGCGAGGGCCGCACCCACCAGCGTGGCCGCGACGATGACGATCCAATGCGCGCGCAGAATGCGCGCGTAGTCTCTCAGTTCCAACTCTTCATCCCCTCGCACATCCCGCGGGGAGGCCGGGATGCAGACATGAGAATGAGCATACGGCGAACACCCCGCCGCCGGAGGCGCACACGGCTCACGTGAGGGCGGCGCGCACGATTCGTTCGACCTCGACCAGCGCGGGAGTCAGCTCCGCCGCCGACCGGGCGTAGGTCTCACGCGACCGCCGGTAGGGGTCGATCACGTCGTCGTCATCCCCGGAGGAGGCGGTGACGCCGCGCTGATCGTTGACGGCACGCAGCACGGCGGCGAACCGCTCGTGCGACGACGAGCCGGCCGCATCGGCGGCAGCGCGGGCGTCGTCGGTGCTCACCGTCGATGCGAGGCGCGCGAACTCGCGGACCGTGAAGGTGCGACGCAGTCGGTTGGGCATCATCTTGACCACGTGCGACCGATGCTCGCGTGCCATGGTGAGGACGAGATCGGCGTCTTCGAGAAGCGGCTCGACCAGGTAGCGGGCCAGGTGGGCGGATGCCGTCGCGGGATCGACGCCCGTCTGCGCGGCCAGCTCGAGCGCCGGCTCGGGCATGCCGTGACCCACCAGCGCATGTGTGCCCGCGCTGTGGACCCGCACGCCGAGCGATTCGAGGTCGGCCCGCAGGATGACCTCCGCCAGCGGCGACCGGCAGATGTTCCCGGTGCACACGGTGAGGATCGTGAGGCGTGACGAGGGTGCATCCGACGCCGGTGCGCCAAGGATCGCGGCGAGGGGGGCGGCATCCTCCGTGGGGGCGGATGCGGGGGCGACGGGTGCGGACGGCGATTCCGGGGCGGTGGCGGAGTTCTGTCGTTCGCGCCATTCCCGGCGACTCATGCCGGCCGGCGGTCCATCGTCATGCTGCGGGTTCACGCCACCAGCCTAGGGCTCCGTGCAGGCTGCGACGGCAGCATCAGGATGAGCAGCACCGCGATCACGCCACCCGCGAGAGTTCCGAGACTGTTGGCGATCACATCGGAGATCGTGGGGTAGCGCGAGGGCATGAGACCCTGGACCGACTCGATCAGCCCGCTCATCAGGGCACCGATCAGCACCACCTGCCACAGCCGCAGACGCGACCAGGCGAACGGCAGCAGGAACCCCACCGGGACGAAGAGGGCGACGTTCGCCAGGAACTCGAACACCACGGCGCTCTGATAGTAGGGAGCGATGCCGGCGTCGGACACCCACCGTGCCATGACGCCGACGAGACCGGTGACCTTCGCCGAGACGTTCGCCGGCAGCCACACCGTGAAGCCGATGAAGAGCAGGTAGCCGACGAGTGCGACCCGCGCCGTCGCAGCCCCGGCGCGGACGGGAGCAGCGGTGGCGGAGGACATCCCGTCATGGTAGCCGCGGCGCCTCGGCGCGACTCTCAGCTTCGGGCGTCGCTCCAACTCAGCTGCTCGATGTAGCGCAGCAGCACGCCCTCACGCAGCGCCCACGGCGACACCTCGAGCTCCTCCACCTTCAGCGCCGTCATCGCGGCATGCAGCGACACCGCCGCGGCCACGATCTGGAACGTGCGATCCGGGGTGATGCCGGGGAGCTCCTGCCGGGCCGACGCGGGTAGCCGCGCCAGCCGAGGGATCCACGAGCCGAGCGAGGCCCGGGGGAGCAGCATCCGCTCGGTCCCCGACCACCCGGGCGCCGGGTAGCCGACCAGCCGTGCCAGCGAGCGGATGGCCTTCGATGAACCGACGACGTGGTCAGGCCGGGGCAGCGCGGCGAACTGCGGCAGGATCGTGGCGAGAGTCGCGGCGGCGTGGGTGCGCAGCTTCTCGACGTCGGCCTCGCCGGGCGGGTCGTTCGGCAGGAACTGCACGGTCATGCGTCCGGCGCCGAGGGGGACGGATGCCGCGGCATCGGGCATCTCCTCCGCGCCCGCGGCGATCTCCAGCGAGCCCCCGCCGATGTCGAGGAGCAGCAGCTGCCCCGCCGACCATCCGACCCAGCGGCGCACGGCGAGGAACGTCAGCTCGGCCTCGGTCTCGCCGTCGAGCACCTGCAGCGGCTGCCCGAGAGCCGCCTCGATGCGGGCGATCACGTCGGCTCCGTTGCGCGCGTCGCGCACCGCACTCGTGGCCGTCGCGAGCAGCGCATCCACGCGTTCGGTCTCGGCGACGCGACGCGCCTGGGCGACCGCGGCCTCGAGCGCGACCACGCCCTCTTCCGAGATCGCGCCGTCGGGCGTGAGGTAGCGCATGAGGCGCAGCACCGTCCTGTCGCTCGTCGTCGCGAGCGGACGTCCACCGGGGCGGACGTCGGCCGCCAGCATGTGGACGGTGTTGGATCCGATGTCGAGGACTCCCAGGCGCACGGGAAGAGACTACTCGCGCCCGGATACGATGTACTCCGTGACCACCGTCGACCCCACGCTGCCGCTGTCGCCCTATCGGGAGATCGGCCGCGCGGAATGGGCCCGGCTCGCCGCCGGACTCGAGCAGCCCCTCACCGAGACCGAGGTCGTGGAGCTGCGCGGCATCGGCGACCGGCTCTCCCTCACCGAGGTGCGCGAGGTCTACCTGCCGCTGAGTCGCCTGCTCAGCCTCTACGCGACCGCCACCAAGCGTCTGGGGGCGGCCACGTCGTCGTTCCTCCAGGAGGACGACACCACCACCCCGTTCGTCGTCGGCGTCGCCGGATCGGTCGCGGTCGGCAAGTCGACCATCGCGCGCCTGCTGCGCGAGCTCATGAGCCGTTGGCCCGGCACTCCGCGCGTCGAGCTGGTGACCACCGACGGCTTCCTCTATCCGAACGCCGAACTCGAGCGCCGCGGGATCATGGACCGCAAGGGCTTCCCGGAGTCGTACGACCGCCGCGCGCTGATCGAGTTCCTCACGAACGTGAAGAGCGGCGCGACCGAGGTGCGCGCTCCCTTCTATTCGCACATGCGGTACGACATCGTGCCGGACGCCAACGTCGTCGTGCGTCGTCCCGACGTGGTCATCGTCGAGGGACTCAATGTCCTGCAGCCGCCGCCCGCGCCGAACGACGTCGCCGTGAGCGACCTCTTCGACTTCTCGATCTTCGTCGACGCCGACACGTCGCACATCGAGAAGTGGTACGTCGACCGCTTCCTCGCCCTCCGCCAGGCCGCGTTCGCCAACCCGTCGTCCTACTTCAACGTGTTCGCACACCTCACGGACGAGGAGGCGATCACCACTGCGCTCGGATATTGGAATGAAATCAACATGCCCAACCTCGTCGAGAACGTGATGCCGACGCGGCACCGTGCGCGACTGGTCCTGCGCAAGGGCGCGGATCACGACGTGGAGACCGTGCTGCTGCGCAAACTCTGAGCGCCGTTCGGGGCGAGAGAATGTACGGACGACTCGCAAAAAACCCGCCTTACTCTTGATCGCATGTGTGGAATCGTCGGATACGTGGGCCCGCGCCCCAGCCAGGACATCCTTCTCGCCGGTCTTGCCCGCCTCGAGTACCGCGGCTATGACTCCGCGGGCGTCGCCGTGATCGACGGCGAAGGCTCGCTCGGCATGCGCAAGAAGGCGGGCAAGCTCGCCATGCTGCGCGACTCGCTCGCCGACGCGCCGCTGCCCGACGGGTCGACCGGCATCGGTCATACCCGCTGGGCGACGCACGGTGGACCGACCGACGTCAACGCGCACCCGCACCTGGCCGACGACGACAAGCTCGCGGTGATCCACAACGGCATCATCGAGAACTTCTCGGCCCTGCGCGAGGAACTGCTCGCCGATGGCGTGGTGTTCCGCAGCGAGACCGACACCGAGGTCGCAGCCGCCCTGCTCGGGCGGGAGTACGCCGGCAACGGTGGCGACCTGCAGCTGGCCTTCCGCAGCATCGTGAACCGCCTCGAGGGCGCGTTCACCCTGCTGGCGATGCACCAGGACCACCCCGGTCTCGTGGTCGGCGCCCGCCGCAACTCCCCGCTCGTGATCGGACTCGGCGAGGGTGAGAACTTCCTCGGCTCCGATGTCGCCGCCTTCATCGAATACACCCGCAAGGCGCTGTCGATCGGACAGGACCAGATCGTCTCGATCACGCCGGAGGCCGTCACGGTCACCGACTTCGCCGGCACGCCCGTCGAGGCCGAGCCGTTCGACGTGTCGTGGGATGCCGCCGCCGCCGAGAAGGGCGGATGGTCGAGCTTCATGGCCAAGGAGGTCTCGGAGCAGCCCGAGGCCGTCGCGAACACGATCCGCGGACGCATCCAGGACGGCCAGGTCGTCATCCCCGAGCTCGACGGACTCGACGAGCTGTTCGTCGGCATCAACCGTGTCATCATCACCGCCTGCGGCACGGCGTCGTATGCCGCGCTCGTCGGCAAGTACGCGATCGAGCAGTGGGCACGCGTCGCCGTCGACGTCGAGCTCGCGCACGAGTTCCGCTACCGCGACCCGGTGATCGGCGCCGACACCCTCGTCGTCTCGATCAGCCAGTCCGGCGAGACCATGGACACGCTGATGGCCGTGAAGTACGCCCGCGAGCGCGGCGCACGCACGCTGTCGGTCTGCAACACGCAGGGCGCCACGATTCCCCGCGAGTCGGATGCCGTCGTCTACACCCACGCCGGCCCCGAGGTCGCCGTCGCGTCGACCAAGGCGTTCTCGGCGCAGATCACCGCGCTGCTGCTGCTCGGCCTGCACATGGGCCGTGTGCGCGGAGCGATCGCCGACGCGTCGACCGATGTCGCCGAGCTCGCAGCTCTCCCGGAGAAGATCGCGAAGGTCCTCGAGAGCGAGCAGGAGCACGTGACGCAGCTGGCCGGCTGGATGGCCGACACCCGCTCGGTGCTGTTCCTCGGTCGCCACGTGGGCTACCCGATCGCGCTCGAGGGTGCGCTCAAGCTCAAGGAGATCTCGTACATCCACGCCGAGGGCTTCGCCGCCGGCGAGCTCAAGCACGGACCGATCGCGCTCATCGAGCCGGGACAGCCGGTGTTCGTGCTGGTGCCGTCTCCGCGTCACTCCGCGCTCGTGCACTCGAAGGTCGTCTCGAACATCCAGGAGATCCGCGCCCGCGGCGCCCGGGTGATCGTGATCGCCGAAGAGGGCGACGCGGCCGTGCTGCCGTTCGCCGACGAGGTCATCCACATCCCGCTGGCCGGCGCGATGTTCGAGCCGCTGCTCGCCGTCGTCCCGCTGCAGATCTTCGCGATGGCGCTCGCCACGGCCAAGGGACTCGACGTCGACCAGCCCCGCAATCTCGCGAAGTCGGTCACGGTCGAGTAGGTCCGTCTTCACGTCGCACGAATGGCCTTGTTTCCACGGAGACGAGGCCATTCGCACGATTCCGATGCGACGCATGCTCGCTAGGCTGAACGGGTGATCATCGGCACCGGCATCGACCTCGTGGACATCCCGCGATTCGAACGGACGATGACCCGAACGCCCCGCCTCAGGGAGCGGCTCTTCGCCCCCTCCGAGCGCACGCTGCGCCTTCCCTCGCTCGCCGCGAGATACGCCGCCAAAGAGGCGCTCATCAAGGCGCTGGGCGGTTCCGACGGAGTGCACTGGACCGAGATCGAGATCGCCTCCGAGCCGTCGGGACGCCCGCACTTCGTGCTCACCGGTTCGACCGCCGCGGTCGTCGAGGAGCGCGGCATACGTACTCTGCATCTGACCCTCACCCATGACGCCGGCCTGGCCGCGGCGTTCGTCGTCGCCGAAGGAGCCCCGCTGTGACCGTCCCCTTCCGCGAGGCGACCATCGATCTCGACGCGATCGCCGACAACGTGCGGCACTTCCGCCGACTCACCGGCGTCGAGGTCATCGCCGTCGTCAAGGCCAACGCCTACGGGCACGGCGCCGCGGCCACCGCTGTAGCCGCGCTCTCGGCTGGTGCCACGCGCCTCGGCGTCGCCGAGATCCCCGAGGCGCTCGAACTGCGCAGGCAGGGCGTGCACGCCCCCCTCATGGCGTGGCTGCACGCACCGGGGGAGAGGTTCGAGCACGCGGCCGCGCAGGACATCGAGATCGGCATCTCCTCGTTCGACCAGCTCGAAGCGGCTGCGGCGGCGGCCACGGTCGACCGGCCGGTGGGCGTGCACCTGAAGTTCGAGACCGGGCTGTCGCGCAACGGCATCGCCCCGGCCGACTGGGGGCGTGTGCTCGCCGAGGCCGCGCGCCTCGAACGCATCGGACGGCTGCGCATCGTCGGGCTGTTCAGCCACCTCTCGAACACCTCGGCGGACGACGACAGGGCGGCGCTCGCGAAGTTCGAGGAGGGTGTCGCCGCGGCCGCATCCTTCGGCATCCACCCGGAGATCCGCCACATCGCCGCGACAGCCGCCGCCATCGACCTGCCCGAGATGCGACTCGACGCCGTGCGCATCGGGGTCGGCCTGTTCGGCCTGTCCCCCTTCGACGACCGCAGTTCCGCCGAACTCGGGCTGCGACCCGCCATGACCCTCCGCGGAGCGATCGCCGCCGTGCGCAGAGTGCCGGCGGGCACGGGTGTCTCCTATGGCTACGACCACCGCACCGACCGCGACACGACGCTGGTCCTCGTCCCGCTCGGATACGCCGACGGTGTGCCGCGGAATGCCTCGGGGCGACTCCCCGTCTCGATCGCCGGACGCCGCTTCGTGAACGTCGGGCGGATCGCGATGGATCAGTTCGTCGTCGACGTCGGCGACACCCCGGTCTCGATCGGCGACGAGGTCGTGCTCTTCGGCGACCCCACGCTCGGCGTGCCCTCCGCCGCCGATTGGGCTGTGGCCGCCGACACCATCAATTACGAGATCGTCACGCGCATCGGTCCCCGCGTCCCCCGGCGGGCATCATGAGCGTCAACCCGGCCTTCCGCGGGCGGCGGGAGATCGCGACGACCGAGGCGATGGAGCAGCTGGGCCTCCGCATCGGCGAGCAGCTGGAGGCGGGCGACCTGCTCATCCTCACCGGCCCTCTCGGCGCCGGGAAGACCACCTTCACCCGCGGCCTCGCCGAGGGGCTCGGGGTGCGCGGACCCGTGCAGAGTCCGACTTTCGTGATCGCGCGCACGCATCCGTCGCTCACCGGCCGGGCTCCGCTCGTGCACGTCGACGCCTACCGCCTGGGCTCCGCTGCGGAGCTCGACGACCTCGATCTGGACCTGGAGCATTCGGTGGTCGTGATCGAGTGGGGACGCGGCATGGCCGAAGAGCTCGCCGACTCGTGGTGGGACATCGAGCTCGAGCGGCCGGTCGGCGCCTCCGACCTCGACCCCGCAGAGCTCGACGCCGCAGAGCTCGACGCCGACGCTCCGCGGATCGTCACGATCGTGCGCGAGGGCATCACGTGACGGCGGCCGTGCGCCCGCCGCTCGTCGCCGTCATCATCGAAGACGACCCGGGTGTGCGCTCGCTCCTGGACGAGGTGTTCCTCGCCGCCGGTTTCGAGACCCACCTCGCCGGTTCCGGGCCGGAGGGCATCGCCGCGATCGAGGAACACCAGCCGGTGATCACGACCCTCGACATCAATCTCCCCGGCATCGACGGGTTCGAGGTCGCGAGACGCATCCGCCGGGTGAGCGACACGTTCGTCATCATGCTGTCCGCGCTCTCCGACGAGTCGGACGTGGTCCTCGGGCTCACCTCCGGTGCGGACGAGTACCTCGTGAAGCCGTTCCGGCCGCGAGAGCTGCGCGCGCGGATCGAGGCGCTCCTCCGGCGCCCCCGGATCGTCGACACGCGCCCGGACCCGACGCCGGCCCCCGCCGTCGTGCACGAGCCGTCGGCGGAAGGCGCCACCGTCTTGACCTGGCGGGGCCTGGTGCACCGCGACCTCAGCGTCGACCTGGACACGCGGCTCGTGCTGATCGGGCAGAAGCGGATCGACCTCACACCCACCGAGTTCGACCTGCTCGCCGACATCCTCGGTGCGAAGCAGCGGGTGCGCAGCAAGGCGGATCTCGCGCGCGGGCTGCGCGGCGCACCCGACGGCTCGAACGATTACGTGAGCGAGCCGGACAAGCGCGCGATAGAGACGCACATCGCGAATCTGCGTCGCAAACTCGGCGACAGCTCTGCGCGACCGCGCTACATCGAGACAGTCCGCGGCGTGGGCTATCGCCTCGCTCCCGCCGATGACACGGCGACCTGACT
>NZ_JBLVOH010000061.1:8396-20095 GCF_053543675.1 Microbacterium umsixpiens | reverse complement strand
CCGCGGCCCCGGTGCCTGCGAATCCCCATTCGCGTGGCCCCAGCGTCTGCGTTGTTCCCCAGTCGCAGTGTCGGCCCCCACTCAGAATGCTAGGGCTGTGGGGGTGCCTGAAGAGCTGGCTCCCGCGATCTTTGAGTAATCTTGCGGTAAAGCTGAGGTTCTTGGGGGAGGGCGAGCGTCGATGATCCGTACCGTGTCGATCTGGCGCTGGCAATTGGTCTTCACCGGCAGCATGGTGGCGATCGTCGTGATGGTCGCAGCCTTCAAGCCGCAGACTCTCGGCATACCCTTCTTCCTCGCGGGGATCACGCTGATCGTCGTCACGACCATCGCGACGCTGCTCGTCCCGTGGCACCGCCTCCCCCCGAACGCGGTGACCGTCGTGCCGTTCCTCGACGCGCTCGCGGTGGGCTTGACCACCAACGCTCCCGACCTGCGGCTCGGGTTCCTGTGGGTCTTCCCGGTCGTGTGGCTGGCGTCGTACTTCACGATGCCGTGGGTGGTGGGAGGCATCGCCTTCATCGGCCTCTGTCTGGTGGTGTTCTCCGATCGCACCGGCACGCCGGCCGACGTTCTGCTGCGCGTGCTCACCGCGATCATCACGCTGGGCTTCCTCGGGGTGACGGTCCGCATCGGGGCGCAGCGGGCGCGTGCCTCCCGGCGGCTCCTCCAGCGTCGCTCCGAGCAGATCAACCGCGCCGCGGAGCGTGCCGAGACCAATCAGCATCGGGTGACGCAGATCATCGATGCGCTCGGGGTGGCCCTCGTCGTGGTCACGGCGGAGGGACGCATCCTGCAGATGAACGATGCCTACCGGGTGCTGTACGGGCGGGATCGCTTCGGAGCCGCACTGCCCACGGCGGCCGTGGAGTACGACGGACGGCGCGGCGCGACCGTGCCCCCCGAGCGCACGACCCTCGCCAGGGCGGCCGCCGGCGAGCAGCTGCAGGACGAGCGCGTCTGGCTCTTCGACGGCACCGGCAAGTGGCGTGCGCTGGAGGTGACGACGCAGACGGTGGCCAGCGCGAAGGCGCGCGACCAGATCACGCTCGTCGTCATCGACGACGTCACGATGCTCCTCGAAGCAGCAGAGGAGCGCCGCGCACTCACCGCGATCGTCTCCCACGAGCTGCGCAATCCCCTCACCGCGATCGTCGGCCACGTCGACCTGCTGCGCGAGCGCGAGGATCTGCCGGGCCGGGTCCCCGCGCAGCTCGAGGTCATCGCCAATGCCGGAGAGCGGATGCAGGAGCTCGTGACGACCATGCTGGACCAGACCGTGCCGCCGACCGAGGACCCGTTCGAGCCTGTGGACCTTCGTCAGATCTTCGATGCCGCCGCCGCATCCGCTGCGCCGCTGATCGCGGTGAATCGCCAGGTGCTGGAAATCGTCGGCGTGGATGCCCTCATCATCCACGGGGATGCCTTCCGGCTGCGTCAGGTGCTCGACAATCTGCTCAGCAACGCCGTCAAGTACACGCCCTCCGGTGGGCGCATCACGGCCCGGCTGCGGGCGATGGGTGCGCAGGCCGAGCTCGTCCTCTCCGACACGGGCATGGGCATCGCGCCGGATGAGCTGCCCCGGCTGTTCGAGCCGTACTTCCGTTCCGACGCCGCCATCCGCGGCGGCATCGCCGGCACCGGTCTCGGCATGGGCATCGCCCGCGAGATCGTGGTCGCCCACGAGGGCACCATCGAGGTCACGAGCGAGGTGGGGCAGGGCACCACCGTCACACTCCGTTTTCCCCGCCGTCGTAAGAAAGAGGTGCAGGCATGACGCCTCTCGTGCCCGTGAACGTCGACATCACCACGAGCATGGTCGCGGTCGTCACCGTCCTGACGGTGCTGGTGCTCGGCCTCGCCACGCTCGCCCGCCCTTCGCGGGCGACGGTGATCTGGGGTGCCGCGTTCGGGCTCGGCATGCTCGGTGCGTACCTCTGGCTCGCGGGGCACCAGAACGACTTCCAGCCGCTTCGCAGTGCGGCATCGGCGCTGCTGCTCTGCTTCGAACCGCTGATCTGGATCGGTCTGCGGGTGCACCTCGGACGACGCGCTCCCTGGTGGATCGTGGTGGTGTTCGTGGCCGTCGCTCCCGTGTTGCTCGTCGCGACATCGGACTCGCCCTGGTATCTGTCCGCTTTCAACCTCGTCTTCGTCGGCAGCGGCGTCTTCGCCGGTCTCGTCGCCTACGAGCTGCTGCGCAGGCAGCCGGTCTCGCGGGACATCATTCTCCCGCTCGCCCTGGCGTCCTGCGGCTTCGTGATCGTGTCGGTCGCCAGCGCGATCAGTGCGCTCACGATCGGCACGGCGAGCTCCGCGGAACAGCTGGACGCCCTGCGCGGCATGAACGCCGTCGGCACCATCGTGGTGTCGACCTGCGCGGCCTTCACGCTCGTGCTGCTGGTGCGGGCGGGGGAGTCCCGACCCACCGAGACGGATGGGATCGCGCAGCGCGCCCGTCGGCGGCTCCGGAAGGCGGAGGCGCAGAACGACCACGGCTGGTCGATTCTCGAGGTGCGTCTGGACGACCCCGCCGACCTCCGCGAGGCGATGTCGGGCTCGGAGTTCGCACGCATCGTCGATCGCTTCCACGACGACATCCAGGAGGCGCTCCCGCCGCTGGCCGATGCCGAGCGCATCGCCGACGACCGTGCCGTCGTGGTGATCCGTGCGAGCGATGAAGCGGTCAGGTTCCATGTCAGGGCGGTGCTGAGCCGGATCTCCGACATCGACCACGACCGGGCCGTCGGTGGCGTCCGCGCCTCCGCCAGTATCGGTTGGGCCACGGCCGACACCTGCGGCTACGACTACGACGTGCTGGTGGCCGCTGCAGGACGGGCGGCGGCGCGGGCACGAGAGGCCGGTGGCGATCAGTGGAAGCGAGCGGCCGAGGCCGACGCGACGGTCGCCTGAGAGGTCGAGGTCGTCGACGGCGGACGACGATCCTCCGTCCGTATGCGAGTCAGGACGGGCGCGACTCGCGGCCACGGGCGAGGGCGGCGACGATCGCATCCTCGGCATCGGCGCCGGTCTCGGCAGCGGCGGACACGTTCTCCGCGACCACGGCCTCGATGATCTCGGTCCGCTGGATGCGCGTCTCTCGCGGCGCCTTCACGCCGATCCGCACGCTGTCGCCCTTGATCTCGAGCAGCGTGATCTCGATGTCGCCGTCGATGCGCACGCTCTCACCGATCCGCCTCGTCAAAACCAGCATTCGTTCAGCCTACTGCCGCGGAGACGGCGCCGATCGACGGGGCCACGGCGTCACGGACGACACCGACCGTCTCGATGGTGAGCGCGGCGGACGTCGCCTCCGTGTAGGAGAGCACGGGGAGGCCGTCGGTCTGCGCAGAGACGAGTCGTCGCACGGCCGGACGCAACGACGGAGCGCACACCAGCACCGGCTCTCCGCCCTCGCGAACCGAGGAGACGGCCTGCTTCACGGACTCCACGACGGACTCCATGCGCTGCGGGTCGAAGACGATCTGCGTGCCCTCGTCGCCGGGACGCAGGTTCTCGAGCATCGCCTGCTCGAGGAGCGGGTTGATCATCACGACGCGGAGGATGCCCGCGTCGGCGAAGCGCGCCGCGATCGCCGGGCCGAGCGCGGCCCGCGCCGCCTCGATCAGTCCTTCCGGGTCGGTCGACGTCCTGGCGCGCAGCGCGAGCGCCTCATAGATCCGGCTCAGGTCGTTGATCGGCACGCGCTCGGCGAGGAGACCCTGGAGCACGCGCTGGATCTCGGCCAGCGACAGCAGGGCGGGCGTGAGTTCCTCGACGGCGGCCGGGGAGGCCTGCTTGAGGGCGTCGGTGAGCTGACGGACGTCCTCGCGGCTCAGCAGACGCGCGGCGTGGGCGTGGATCACGCTGGAGAGGTGCGTGATGATGACGCTGGCCCGGTCGATCACGGTGGCCCCGGCGAACTCGGCGCTGTGCCGCATCTCCAGAGGGATCCACTTGCCCTCCAGCCCGAACACCGGGTCGAGCGTGGCCGTCCCCGGAAGGGACTCCAGGCCCTGTCCGAGGGCCAGCACCGAGCCGATCGGTGCCGTGCCGCGCCCGGTCTCGACCCCGGCGATGCGGATCACATAGGTCGCCTGTGCGAGTTCGATGCTGTCGCGGGTGCGCACGGGCGGGGTGATCAGGCCCAGGTCGAGGGCGATCCGGCGGCGGAGTGCTTTCACGCGCGCCAGGAGGTCGTCCGGGCCGCCCGTGACCAGATCGACGATGTCGGGGGAGAGGAGGATCTCGAGCGGGTGCACCCGCATCTTCTCGATCAGCTCCTCCGGCTGGTCGGTCGGGGCGGCCGTCGGGGTCTGGGCGGCGATCGCCTCCTCCCGCTGTTGGTTCGCCTTGATGCGCTGCGCGACGAGCAGCAGGAGGGCTCCGATCGCGACGAACGGCAGCATCGGCATGTGCGGGATGAGCGACATGATGATCGCGGCGCATCCCGCGATCATGAGCGCGTTGCGGGACTGCCCGAGCTGCGCCGATGCCGCCGTCCCCATCTCGGCCTCGGCCGTGGAGCGGGTGACGATCATGCCGGTCGAGACGGCCATCAGCAGGGCCGGGATCTGCGTGACGAGCCCGTCGCCGATCGTGAGCAGGCTGTACGTGCTCACGGCCTCGTCGATCGCCATGCCGTGCTGCACGATGCCGATCGCGATGCCGCCGATGAGGTTGATGATGATGATGACGAGGCCGGCGATCGCATCGCCCTTCACGAACTTCGACGCACCGTCCATGGCGCCGTAGAAGTCGGCCTCCGCGGCGACCTCCGCACGGCGTTCGCGGGCCTCGGCATCCGTGATGAGTCCGGCGTTGAGGTCGGCGTCGATCGCCATCTGCTTGCCGGGCATGGCGTCGAGCGTGAACCGGGCGCCGACCTCGGCCACGCGCTCCGCGCCCTTGGTGACGACCACGAACTGGATGACGACGAGGATGAGGAACACCACGGCGCCGATGATGAGCGAGCCGCCGACGGCGATCGCCCCGAACGCCTCGATCACCTGACCCGCATACGCCTCTCCGAGCACCAGACGTGTCGAGGCGACGTTCAGCCCGAGCCGGAACAGAGTCGCCACCAGCAGCAGCGAGGGGAACACCGAGAAGTCCAGCGGCTTCTTCACGAACATCGACGTGAGCAGGATCACGAGCGCGAACATGATGTTCAGGATGATGAGGATGTCGAGCAGGAACGGCGGCACCGGGACGACGAGCAGCATGATGATGCCGACGACCCCGATGGGCACCATGAGCTTGACGAACAGCTGTCTCATGCGGTCCTCCGGTAGGGAAGGGTGTGGATGCCGCGGGCGGCGCCGCGCCGACGCAGCGCGTCGACGAACACCAGCACGCGCGCGACGGCGTTGTACAGGTCTTCGGGGATCTCTTGGCCGAGCTCGCACGCGGCGTGCAGGGCGCGGGCGAGCGTGACCTCGCGCACGAGCGGCACACCGGCGCGCACGGCCTCGTCACGGATGCGCTCCGCGATCACACCGCTACCCTTCGCGACGACCTTGGGGGCCGCGCGACCGGGCTCGTATCGGAGGGCGATCGCGATGTGCGTCGGGTTGACGACCACGACATCCGATCCGGCGACCGCGGCGATCATGCGGTTGCGGCTGGCGGCGAGCTGTCGGGACCGCCGCTGCTGACGGATCAGCGGATCGCCCTCGGAGTTCTTGCTCTCGTCGCGGATCTCGCGCTTGGTCATGCGCGTGTGCTTGCGGTTGCGGCGCATGACGACGAACATGTCGATCGCGGCGAGGACCAGACCGACGGCGATCGCGGTCTGCAGCAGGGCGGCCGTGCCCTCGGATGCCGTGCCGAGCAGGCGCGAGATCGAATGGGCGCCGCTGGCGGTGAGCACCGGCATCAGACCGGCGATGACCACCCAGAGCGCGATGCCGATCGCCGCGGTCTTCAGCAGGGCTTTGGCGCCCTCCCACAGTGCCTGCAGGCCGAACACGCGACGGATGCCGCTGACGATGTTGAACTGCTCGAAGCGCCCGGTGAGCGGTTTCAGATGCACGCCGCCCTGGACCACGGCGCCGATCAGCGTGACGATCGCGACGGCGGCGAGCATCACCGCGATGGTCGGGAGCACCGAGCCGAGGCCGCGCTCCAATGCACCGAGCGCCGCCTCCGGAGTGGGGCTGAAGACCAGAGAGGTGACGGTGAGGAGCTGCTCGGTCCCGGCGCCTGCGCCGAGGGCGATCGCCGCGGGCATGGCGATCGCCGCGGCCCCGATGCCGAGCCACGCCGTGAGGTCCTGGCTGCGCGAGAGGCGCCCCTTCTTGCGGGCCTCGTTGAGGTGCTTGTCGGTGGCCTTCTCGCTGCGTTCCCCGGTGTCGGTGCCGCTCACTCGTGCACCCCCTGCATCATCTTCAGCGCCTGCCCGGAGAGGGCGTCGACGATGCCGGGGAGCACCGCGTACACGGCACCGGCCAGCAGCAGGGTGAGCAGGATCTTCACCGGGAAGCCCATCGCGAAGGCGTTGAGCGCCGGCGCGACCCGGGTGATCAGTCCGAGCCCGACGTCGGCGAGGAACAGCACCAGCACCAGGGGACCTGCGATCTGCACGGCGGCGAGGACCATCTGCGACACCCCGTCGATGAGGAGTTCGGCGGGCCCGGCCACCTCGAAGATGCCGTCGACCGGCACCGCCTCGAAGCTCCGGGCGAGACCGGCGAGGATCAGCTGATACCCGCCCGAGGCGAACAGCAGCGTGAGCGCGGTGATGTGGAAGAGCCGGGTGAACTGGGCGCCGTTCACGAGCGAGTGGGGGTCGAACGCCTGCGCGAGCTGGAAACCGCCGAAGACGTCGATCAGGCTGCCGGCCGCCTGCAGCGCCGAGAAGCACAGCAGCACGAGGAAGCCGAGCAGGGCTCCCGTGAGCAGCTGCAGCACCAGCGCTCCGAGGAATGGGCCGGTGTCGAGGTTCTCGTAGCCGGGAGCGACCGCGGTGCCCACGGCGAGGGAGAGGCCGATGGCGAGCATCGCCTTGACCCGCACCGGGATGGCGCCGTAGGAGAACGGCGGGGCGATCATGATGAAGGCGGTGATGCGCACGGCGGCGAGCATGGTCGCCTCGAGCCACGCGAAGTCGATGGGGATGAACACGCGGTCACCCGCTCAGCAGGGTGGGGATGCGGGCGAACATCTCGTTCGTGAAGGCGATCATCTCGGCGATCATCCAGTTGCCGGCGATGAGCAGCGCGATGCCGACGGCGACGATCTTCGGCACGAACGACAGCGTCACCTCCTGCACCTGCGTGATGGACTGCAGCAGCGAGATCGCGAAGCCGACCACGAGCGCCGTGACGAGCACCGGGGCGGCCAGCTTCGCGGCGATGATCAGGCCCTGGGTGCCGATGTCGATGACCGCTTCCGGGCTCATCCGACACCCCCGTAACTCTCCAGCAGGGCGCGGATGATGAGGCCCCAGCCGTCGACGAGGATGAACAGCAGGATCTTGAAGGGCAGCGAGATCATGACCGGCGGCAGCATCATCATGCCCATCGACATCAGCGCCGCGGCGACGACGAGGTCGATCACGAGGAACGGCACGAAGATGACGAAGCCGATGATGAAGGCGGCGCGGAGCTCCGAGATCATGAACGCCGGGATGAGGGTGTACATCGGCACGCTCGAGGGATCCTCGGGGTTCGGCTGACCCGCCATCCGGGTCATCAGGGCCAGGTCTTCTTCGCGCGTGAAGCGCAGCATCCACTCCTGCAGCGGCAGCTGGCCCACGTCGATCGCCTGCGTGAAGGTGAGGCTTCCGTCGATGTAGGGCTGCACGGCGACCGTGTTGATCTCGGTCAGCACGGGCCACATGATGAACAGCGACAGGAAGAGCGAGAGCCCTGCCAGCACCTGGTTCGGGGGGATCGTGGGCAGCGACAGGGCATTCCTGGTCATCGCCAGCACGACGAAGATCTTCGTGAACGACGACATCATCAGCAGAAGTGCCGGGGCGACCGAGAGCAGCGTGATGCCCAGCAGGGTCAGGATCGAACCCGAGGGGCCGCCGTCGACGCCGTTGATGTCGATCGTGACGCCCTCGCCCGGGTCGTCGGGGGTGACCTCGGCGTGGGCGGCGGTGCCGGTGAGCAATGTGAGCACCGCGACCAGGGCGAAGGCAGCGAGGAGGATCAGTGCGACCCGTCGCAGCGCGCGGCCGTCGACGACCCCACGGGACGCGCTCATCGCGTGCGCCGGATGGCCTCGGCGGTCTGCCGCCAGGTTTCGGGGGAGAGGATGGAGCCGCGCAGGGGATCGTTCCGATGACGCACCCGGCGCTGCGGAGCCGGCCGGGTCGGCGATGCCGCGGTCGTCTCGGTCAGGGCGGTCGCGGCGAGGATGCGGTCGAACTCCGCGGCATCGGATGCGGCGTTCGCGGTGGCCGCCGACCAGTGGGTGTGTGCATCGGGTTGCGCCGCGGTCTTCACCGGCAGCTTGTCGACGACGCTCACGCCGTGCTCGGTGACACCGAGGACGTACCGGGCGTCCTCGGTCTGGACCACGACGACCTGTGCCTTCGGACCCACGCCCTGCCGCCCGAGCACCGTGATGACCTCGCCGTCGCGCCGACGCGCCTGCGTGCGTGCGACGCGGCGCTGCAGGAACCACAGCACCCCGAGCACGGCGGCGAGTGAGAGCACGACCCGCAGGCCGAGCAGGAGGTCGTCCAGGGTCAGGCCTCGACGTTCTCGAGGATGCGGGTGATCCGCACCGCGTAGTCCTGGTCGACCACCACCACCTCGCCGTGCGCGATGATGCGGCCGTTGAGCTTGATGTCGGCCGGGGCGCCGGCGGAACGGTCGAGCTCGACGATGCGGCCGGGTTCGAGGTCGAGCACATCGCGCACCGACATGCGGGTGCGGCCGATCTCGACCGTGAGTTCCATCTCGACGCCGGCGATGCGGTGCAGACGCCGGGTCGAGCTCGATGCCGCCGCCGGAGCGCGGGTGACGACGACGGCGAGGCGTCCGACCGTGCGATCCGCATCGTCCTGCAGGTCGAAGAGCTGCGCGGTCGGGTTCGAGAAGAGCGGAGAGGCATCGCCGATCACGGCATCGCCGAGCGCGCCGGCTCCGAGCGCACTCGTCGAAGCTTCCAGCGCGTCGCGCAGCCGATCGGCGAGGGGTGCTCCGGAGAGCCCGTCGACCAGGGTCTCGGCGTCGAAGAGCTGCACGGCGAGCTGCGCGCTCGCCTCGCCGACGAACTGCACGACCACGGCGTCGCCGGTATCCCCGGACACCTGCGAGGCGCGGGCGGTGACGGGAGCGGCGGTCGGCAACGACGCGGCGAAGGCGGCCGCGACGGCCGACTCATAGGTGGTGGTGCTGGTCACGCGGGCTCCTCGGCGAAGACGGGATCGGGGACGGTGGTGGCGACGACGCACGCGAGACGGGCGCCGGCACTGCCCACAGCGGCGGTGGCGACGGTCTGATCGCCCACGGCGAGCAGCATCGGGCGATCGGCGGAGTGCGGGAAGGAGATGATGTCGCCGACGGCGAGGTCGAGCACCTCGCGGGGGAGCACGGCGCGCGGGGCCAGACGCAGCGAGAGCTCGATGGGGGAGACCTCGACCTGGCGTCGGACCAGGCCCGGCGCTGCGGCGCGTTCGGCGTCGGAGGTGCGCACGGTGAAGCCGGCGAGGACCGACGCCGGCAGCATGATGCTCACCGGCACCGCCCGACCCGCGAGGCGCATCGAGAAGCGGGCGACGATGACCGGTTCTCCCGATGCCGCGACCTGGGCGAACTGCGAGCTGTACTGGATGCCGCTCACGGTGACGCCGGCGGGGAGCAGTCCGTCCAGGGAACCGGTCAGGTGCTCGAGCGCGTCGACGATGAGAGAGCGGATCAGTGCCTGCTCGATCGGGGTGAACGTGCGGTCCTCCGACGTCGCGGACGCTCGTCCACCGACCATCTGCACGATCCAGGTCGTGGCGGCGGAGGTCGGCAGCTGCACGATGAGCCGCTCGTCGGACTCGGGCAGCGCGCACACGATCAGGGTCGTCGTGGTCGGCAGCGAGGCGGCGTACTCGCCGTACGTCAGCATCCCGACATGCTCGACGGCGATGGTGGCGCGCACGTGGATCTTCGCCGAGAGCTGCGCCGACCACTGCCGGGAGAACGTCTCGAAGGCCAGCTCCAGGGCGCGGGTGTGCTCGCGCGACAGGGTCGCCGAACGGCCGAAGTCGTACACCTCGACTTCGGCGGTCTTCGACGCCGTCGCTGTGCGCACGTCGGAGCGCACGCTGTCCTCGATCACCACGAACCCGACTATCGGGTGGTGATCGACGTGCGTTAGAAGGGAACGGTCAGGAGGCCGGCTGCGCGGCCTGTGCTTCGGGGATGAGTGCTCGCACCTCCTCCGTCGCGTCGGAGAGGACGACGATGTCGACGCGCCGGTTCTGGGCCAGCGCCGCGGGCGAAGAACCCGCCGCGACGGGCCGCGTGTCGCCGAACCCGACCGACTTCAGGTGCGCCGGCGGGAGCCCGGACGATTCGACGAGGTGCCGCAGCACCTGTGTGGATCGACCGGCCGAGAGCTCCCAGTTCGTGGGGAACGGGGCGACCGATCCGCGGACGTCGGCGTGGCCTTCGACCGAGATCTCGTTCGGCGCGGTCACGAGGACGGAGCCGAGCGCATCGAGGACCAGCACCGCCTTCGAGCTGAGGATGGTGCTGTTCGTGGTGAAGAAGGTCTCGGCGCTGACGAGGCCGATCGTGAGACCCCGTTCGTCGATGGTGAAGGTGACGTCGGCCTCGAGGCCGTTCTCGGCGAGCACCGTGCGCAGCCGCTCGCGGAGGGCCGACAGCTCGTCGAACTCGGTCTGTGCCGCGGCCAGCTCGATGTCGGCGAAGTCCTCGCCCTTCTCGTCGACCAGCTCCGGCGGCACCACAACCCCGGTGACGGCATCCACATCTTCCGAGGGCTCCTGGCCGAAGCCGGTCGCGAGTGACGCGCTGAGGGCTTCGAACTTCTCCTGGTCGACGGTCGACATCGCGAACAGCACGATGAACATGCACATCAGCACGGTCACCATGTCCATGTAGGACGCCATCCACCGCTCGTCCGGACCGCTGTGCTCCTCCTGCGGCACGCGGCGACGGGCCCGGACGCTCACGGCGCGGGCTCCGTCTCCGTCTCCTCCGCGGCGCGGGTGCGGCTGCGACGGCCGGAGCGGGCGGAGGGGCGCTCGGACACGAGGGCCCGCAGGCGCTCTCCGACGAACTGCGGAGGGGCCCCGGCCTGGATCGCGAGCATGCCCTCCATGAGCACGGTCATGCGTTCGAGCTCGAGCTCGCCGAGACGCTGGAGGCGTCCGCCGATGGGCAGCCAGATGAAGTTGGCCGACAGGAGACCCCACAGTGTCGCCACGAATGCCGTCGCGATCATGGGGCCGAGGGTGTCCGGCTTGTCGAGCTTCTCCAGCACATGCGTGAGGGAGACGACGGTGCCGATGATGCCGACAGTGGGCGCGAAGCCGCCGAGCGTCATGTAGAAGCGTGAAGCGGTGCGGTTACGGGCAGCGGTCGAGGTGAGCTCATCCTCCAGCAGGGTTCGCAGGTCTTCGGCGTCCGTGCCGTCGGCGATGCTCTGCAGTGCCTGGCGCAGGAACGGGTCCTTCTCCTCCTCCAGCCCCTGCTCGAGAGCGAGGAGCCCTTCGGCGCGGGGGG
>NZ_JBLVOH010000061.1:8082-8376 GCF_053543675.1 Microbacterium umsixpiens | reverse complement strand
CGACCACCGTGTCGATCATGCTCGACGCGGTGCGGCGCTCGCCGCGGAAGGCGCGGGGGAGCGACTTGACCGCATGCAGCGCATCGCGCACGGTGCCGCTCGCGATGCCGACGGCGATCGTGGCTCCGAAGACCAGCACCATCGGGGCGGGGATCAGCAGCGATCCGATGGTCGCGCCTTCGAGGTTGATCATGGCGATCAAAGCGCCGAACGCGAGGACCAGCCCGAGGATGAGGGACGGATCCATCAGCGGTCCGTCTCGGTGTCGGTGGGAGCTGCGGGGGCGTCGTGGGG
>NZ_JBLVOH010000061.1:5882-8062 GCF_053543675.1 Microbacterium umsixpiens | reverse complement strand
GGCCGCGGCGAGCACTCCGGCGCGGAAGCGGGTGATCTGCGCGATCACGTCGTCCATCGTCTCGGTGACGACGAACGTCGCACCGTCGACCATGATGAGCGTCGTGTCGGGCGTTGCCTGGACACGTTCGATCAGGTCGGGATTCACCGCGAACCGGGAACGGTTCAGGCGCGTGAGGACGATCATGGGCTCCATCCTGGAAAGATCCGTCCGCGTTCCGGGGAGCGCGGACCCGACGGCCCGTCCTGGGCTGTCGGAGGTGACTGTCGGCCGGTGGGCGCCTGGCGTTAGCGACGGGGCCGGTGGGGGCGGGGAACCGGCGCGTTGGTGCTGTAAACACGAGTAGTCGGTCCGTTACTCGTGGTTAAGGGTGCTAAACCTTAGTTTCGAGTGCACGCGAGTCAGTTCGTGCTGCAGAAGAAATTGCATCTGCAATAATCTGCGTATGAATGCAGATTCTAAATGTGCACTGACGGCGGAGAGCAGCTACGTCGAGCTCGCGGTGGAGGTCTTCTCGATGCTGGCCGACGCCACCAGGATCCGGATCATCCTCGCTCTGCGCGATCAGGAACTGTCCGTGAACCATCTCGCCGACATTGTCGACAAATCCGCTCCCGCCGTCTCCCAGCACCTGGCGAAGCTGCGCCTGGCGCGGATCGTCGTCACGCGTCAGGAGGGCACGAAGGTGTTCTACCGCCTCGCGAACGAGCACGCCCGTCAGCTGGTCGCCGACGCGATCTTCCAGGCCCAGCACACGCTGAGCAACGAGCCGGCCCACCACCGCGGCGAGCACCCGGCACCGGAGGACACTCGCTGATGCTGCAGGTCCTGCGCGACGGCACCTACGCGAAGCTCTTCTCGGCGCAGGTGATCGCGTTGCTCGGTACGGGGCTGCTCACCGTCGCGCTGGGCCTGTTGGCGTTCGACATCGCCGGTGATTCTGCGGGCTCCGTGCTCGGCACGGCGCTGACGATCAAGATGGTCGCCTACGTCGGGGTCGCCCCGCTGATCGCCGCGGTCGTCGACCGGCTGCCGAAGAAGGCGGTGCTGGTCACCGCCGATGTCGTGCGTCTGGGCATCGCGCTGCTGCTCCCGTTCGTCACGGAGATCTGGCAGATCTACGTGCTCGTGTTCGTGCTGCAGTCCGCATCCGCCACCTTCACGCCGGCCTTCCAGTCCTTGATCCCGTCCGTGCTGCCGGAACCGAAGGATTACACGCGAGCGTTGTCGCTGTCGCGCCTCGCCTACGACCTGGAGGCGCTTGTCAGCCCGACGATCGCCGCACTGCTCCTCACAGCAGTCAGTTACAACGATCTCTTCGTCGGCACGGCGATCGGCTTCGCCTGCTCGGCCCTCCTCGTGCTGCTCTCGCAGCTTCCCGCACGCGTCGACGACGGCCTTGCACTGCCGTTCTGGCAGCGGCTCCCGCTGGGTGCGAAGGTCGTCGCGCGCACTCCGACGCTGCGCTTCCTGATGCTGACGAACGTCGTCGTCGCGGCCGGCACTGCGATCGTCCTGGTGAACTCGGTCGTCTATGCCCGCGGTGTGTTCGGGCTCGGAGAGGAAGCACTCGCCTTCGCCCTCGCCTGCTACGGCATCGGGTCTCTCGTCGTCGCGGTGAACATCCCCTGGCTGGTCGATCGGTTCGGGGTGATCCGGACCATGATCGCGGGAGCTCTCGTCATCGTGGCCGGGCTCATCGCCGCCGTGCTCGTCACTCTGTTCGCGTCGGCCGACGGCAGCGGCTGGCTCGTGCTGCTCGGCACCTGGGGCGTGCTGGGCATGGGCACGTCTTTCGTGAACACCCCGTCGTCGAGGCTGCTCGCCGACGCCTCCACCCCGCAGAACCGGAACCTCGTCTACACGGCGCAGTTCGCACTCTCGCACGCCTGCTTCCTGATCACCTACCCCATCGCCGGCTGGCTGGGGGCGGCGAGCTTGACCGCCGCCGCCGTCGCACTCGCCGTGATCGCCCTCGTGGGCGGAGCGGTGGCCGTGACGTATGCGCGTCGGGCATTGGCGCCTCGCGACCCCACCCGTATCCGGGCGGACGCCTCCGGTCGGAGCTAGCACCGACATCTCGAGGGCGCCGCTGATGATGCCGCCCGGGCCATCGGCCGGTGGCCGGTGTGCATCCGATGTCAGCGGTGGCGGCGCTGGTCGCGTGCGAGCCCGGGATC
>NZ_JBLVOH010000061.1:5129-5859 GCF_053543675.1 Microbacterium umsixpiens | reverse complement strand
TCAACTGTAAGCCCCCGCCACAGTGCGCGCATGTCCCAGACCAGCCCGCACACTCCAGGTGAAGTCGCGAAGTCGGTTCCGGGCAGGGCCGCCCCCGGCCGGTCTTTTCTGCGTCGGCCTGCCCGGTAGCGAGGACCATCTGACTTCGGCCGCGACGTTCAGTGAGCGATTTGATTTTCAGCCGTTGGTCGGAATCGGCGAACTCGGAGCGACAGCGGCGCTGCTGACGCCTGCACAGGACCGGGTGTGAGCTGGCATCAGGACGCACTCCGCATGGCCGTCGACGCTTCCGACGGTTATGCCTACAAGGTTCAGCTCGTGGGTGAGGCCACGTGGGCGGCAGCGGGATCTCCGGACGCCGGCGCGCAGATCACTCCTACCCACGTCTCGGACGCACTTCCGAATGTCGCCGGGCGGATGCAAACGCTGTTCGCCACTCGTTGGCGCTCCGCATCGGTCAAGCAGCGTGAGTTCATGATTGCTCTCGCCGAACTCGGTGGCATCAATGTGAAGCGAGAAGACGTCGCCGAGCGGCTCGGCGTGGGGAGTATGTCCCTCGGCGTACCGCGCGACAAGCTGCTGCAGAGGGGGCTCATCGAGGCATCCAGCCATGGGCGGCTCTCGTTCACCCTCCCCGGCTTTGCTGCGTACGCGCTCGATCAGAGCTAACGTCCAGTACCGGGGAAGCCTTGGTTGCCCGCCGGAAAGCACCCCGGGAGGGCTCCCCGCG
>NZ_JBLVOH010000061.1:3495-5109 GCF_053543675.1 Microbacterium umsixpiens | reverse complement strand
GGAAGCAGCGAGCGGCCGCGACTCAGCGCTTGAGGTTCGTGAGCTCCTGCAGCACTTCGTCGCTCGTGGTGATGATGCGGGCGTTCGCCTGGAAGCCGCGCTGCGCGACGATCAGGTTGGTGAACTCCTGCGACAGGTCGACGTTCGACATCTCGAGGGCGCCGCTGATGATGCCGCCCAGGCCGTCGGTTCCGGCCTCGCCCAGCGTCGGCTGGCCGGAGTTGCCGCTGGGACGGAACTGCGAGGACCCGGTCTTCTCGAGTCCGCCCGGGTTCACGAAGCCGGCCAGCGCGATGCGCGCGAGCACCTCGGTGTCGCCGTTGCTGAACGTGCCCACGAGGCTGCCGTCGTTCGTCAGGGCATAGGAGCTCAGGGTGCCGGCCGGCTTGCCGTTCTGCTCCTTGATGGCGATGTCGCTGACGTCGGCGAAGCCGGTGACCGCAGAGAGGTCGACCGTGATGCCGCCGGACACGATCGACGAGGCACCGGCCTGCTTGCCGTCGGTGAAGGCCAGCGGGGTGCGCGCGCCGGCAGCGTCGGTGACGTCCCAGCCGGCGGTCGTGCGGGTGAAGGTGAGACGCATCGAGGTCTCCGTGCCCTGCGCGTCGTAGGTCTTGATGTCGCGCACGAGCGTGTCGCCGACGGCCGCGCCGGAGGGGAGGTTGCCGGTCACCCGGGCGGTGGTCGTCGCGGCGGCCGGGCTCAGCGCGCCGACGGGGAGCGTGATGTCGCCGATGCCCTGACCGGGGACGATGGCTCCGCCGCGCGCGGTCCAGCCCTGCACGAGCGCGCCGTCGGCCGAGACCAGCTTGCCGCTCGCATCGAACGAGAAGCCGCCGTTGCGGGTGTACAGCGTCTCTCCGCCGGAGCGCACCACGAAGAAGCCGTCGCCGGCGATCATGAGGTCGGTGGGGACGCCGGTGGGCTGCGGTGCCCCCGACGCGAAGTTGGTGCTGATGCCGGCGACCTGCACGCCGAGACCGACCTGGGCGGGGTTCTGACCGCCGAGGTTCGTCTGCGGCATCATCGAGTTGCGCAGCAACTGCGACAGCGAATCCTGGAACTGCACGGCCGAGGCCTTGAAACCGGTCGTGTTGACGTTGGCGATGTTGTTGCCCGTGACGTCGAGCATGGTCTGGTGCGAGCGCAGGCCCGAGATTCCGGCGAAGAGGGAGCGGAGCATGGTGGTGCCTTTCTGGGTGCGGGGCTGATCAGGATTTGGGGACGAGGGAGACGCCGGAGACGGCGTCGAGGGGGATGGATGCTTCGCCGATGGTCACGAGCGGCACGGCGCCCGCATAGGAGACCGAGGTGACGATGCCCTTCTGCGTGACACCGTCGGCATCGACGTACTGGGCTTCGTGGCCGATGAGCGCGGCGGCGGTCTGCCGCATGCTGAGCGCGAAGCTCTCGGTCGAGGTGGCCGACAGCGCGGTCAGCTGCTCCATGGACGCGAGCTGCGTGGTCTGCGAGATCATCTCGTTCGTGTTCATGGGAGAGCTCGGGTCCTGATTGGTCAGCTGGGTCACCAGCAGCTTCAGGAACACCTCCGAGTCGAGCGTCTTCTTGCGTTCGACCGGGGGCGTGGTGCTTCCTGTCTGCACGCCGGTGGGC
>NZ_JBLVOH010000061.1:1858-3447 GCF_053543675.1 Microbacterium umsixpiens | reverse complement strand
CGGCGGGGTGCGGCCGCGCGGCCGCGTTCCTGTCGGCGGGTGCGTCGCCACGGGCCTGGCCGCCGCCCGCGCTCGCCGCATTCCCGTTCGCCGCGTTGCCGTTCGCCGAGCCGCCGCCGTTCGGCGACGATTGCGGATTCGACGAGCCGGGGCCGTCGTCCGAGGTCGAGAGCATCAGGGAGGCGTGTGGTGCCGCTGCCGCGAGATCCCGCCGCAGGTCGGCGAGCACGGCCCGCAGTGCCTCCCGTCCGAGCTCGTTCGGGGCGTGCAGCTCGATCTGGATGGCCCCGCCGGAGATCTGCGCGCGCACGGTCACGGGCCCGAGGTTCTCCGGCGACACGGTCAGCGTGAGGCTGTGATCGCCGTCCGCGGCCTGGGCGAGTGAGACGACGGGGGCTGCGATCTGGGGGAGCAGGACCGGCCGGGCGATCGCTGCTGCCGCGGCAGGCGTGGTCGGGGCGATCGGGGGCGGTGATGCGTGTGCCGGTGCCGTGACGGCGGACGTCGGGGCGGCAGCATCTGCGGTCGCGGGTACCGACGCGGCGGTGGCAGTGGCAACCGGAGCCGAGACTGCAGGGGACGGCGCGGCGTCGGATGCCCTATCGACGGCGGATGCTGTCCCCGACAGGAGCGCCGTGTCGGCGTTCGACGCCGGTGCCGGTTCCGACGAGGCAGCCGCGGCGACGGCACCGTGCGGCCCGGCGGGGGCGGTGACGAGGCGGAGAGCGGTCTCGGCCGGAACATCCGCCGTCGTGCTGTTCGCGCCGGGTGCGCCGGCGACAGCGGCGTTGCCGACCGGAGCCGATGCCGCACCGACGGCGGCGGGCCCGGTCGAGGCGCGCGGCGACGATGCACCGGTGACGGCGGGCGGGAGGGATGAGGCGGCTAGGGGGGTCGCCGATGCGGTGGTGCGTGCCGGATCGACCGATGCGGCGACAGCGCCGGACGCCGCGATCGGGGTGGGGTCGGCGGCTTCCGCAGGGGCATCCTCCGCTCCGGTGTCTTCCGCGGCATCCACCGGTGGCGGGGTCCCGTCGAGGTCGGGGTCCGCTCCCGTGGTGCTTCCGTCGACGGGAGCCGCCGTCCCTGACCCGCTCGGGATCGTGAGGGGTGGGAGAGGCGATGCGGTCACCGGAACAACCGGATCAGCGGATTCGGCGGTCGCATCCGTCGTCTCGGTTCCCGTCGACGCACCCGACGACACTCCCTCAGCGAGGACGCCTTCGGTGGGCGCGTCGTCGGCGAGCTGAGCCCGCGCCGCATCCTGGATCACGTCGGCGAAGGCCGCGGCACCCGGGGTCACGCCGCGCGAAGGCGCCGCGCCGCTCGGCCGCGACCCGCGAGGGTCGAGCATGTCGACGATGCCGAGAGCGGTCATGACTGCCCCTCCGTGTCGGTGCGCGATCCGATCTCGTCGAGCTCCGCCTGTTCGGCGTGCAGCTCGGCCGCCCGCACCCGCACGGCGTGGGCCTGGGCCAGACGGTCGAGTCCGCGCATCGCTCGTCGCGCCTCCGAGTGCTCTGTGCGGGCCTGGTCGACGGTCTGCTCCTGCAGCTCCGCCAGCATCGTCAGGTCGGAGAGCAGCGTGC
>NZ_JBLVOH010000061.1:0-1838 GCF_053543675.1 Microbacterium umsixpiens | reverse complement strand
CGCGAGCGCCGCCAGGGAGCGGACGTCCACGGCTTCGCTCCCGGCCCCGGCCAGATGCGCGCGGAGGGAGCGATCGCGGGCCTCGGTGTGCCGGGCGTCGAGCACCGCGCGGGAGAGTCGTTGGGCCGCGGCGCGCTCCTGGATCTCGCGCACACGCAGCAGGCCCGCCAGGGAGAACGACCGTGTCATGAGACTCCTCCGAAACCGGAGACGAGCTCGTCGAGTCGACGCCACGATTCGTCGATCGCGCTCGTCTCGTCGAGCGACTGGGTGAGGAAAGCGGAGATCGCCCGTTCGTGGGCGATCGCGGCGTCGATGCGGGCGTCGGCACCCGGCTGGTACGCGCCGATGTCGATCAGGTCGTTGGCCCGGCGACGCGCGGCGAGCACCGCACGTAGCGTCGCCGCGTGTGAGCGCTGTTCCGGCGCCGTGATCTTCCCCACCACGCGGGAGACGGAGCCGAGCACGTCGATCGCCGGATGGTGTCCGGAGAGGGCGAGTGCGCGGTCGAGCACGACGTGGCCGTCGAGGATCGAGCGCACGGTGTCGGCGATCGGCTCGTTGTGGTCGTCGCCGTCCACGAGCACCGTGTAGATGCCGGTGATCGAGCCGCGCCGATCGGTGCCGGCCCGTTCGAGCAGGCCGGCGAGGAGCGAGAACGTCGACGGCGGGTACCCACGGGTTGCGGGGGGTTCTCCGGCCGACAGGCCGATCTCGCGCTGCGCCATCGCGACGCGGGTCAGCGAGTCCATCATGAGGATGGCGTGCGCGCCCTCGTCACGGAAGGCCTCGGCGATCCGGGTGGCGGTGTACGCGGCCCTGATGCGCGCCATGGCCGGTTGATCGGAGGTCGAGACGACGACCACCGAACGAGCGAGTCCCTCCGGCCCCAGGTCGTCTTCGATGAACTCGCGCACCTCACGTCCGCGCTCGCCGACGAGGGCGATCACCGTCACCTCGGCCTCGGTGCCGCGCGCGATCATCGACAACAGTGACGACTTGCCCACTCCCGAGCCGGCGAAGAGCCCGACGCGCTGCCCGCGACCCACGCTGACGAGCGTGTCGAGCGCGCGCACCCCGAGCGGAAGAGGGGAGTCGATCCGGTCGCGCCCCATGATCGAGGGCGGAGCGTGGTCGAGGCTCACCGAGATCGCGCCGGTCAACGGGCCCTTGCCGTCGATCGGCCGACCGAGTCCGTCCAGGACGCGGCCGAGCAGAGCGGCCCCGGTCGGTACGCGCAGGGCGCCACCGCGGCCCCGCACGGGCGCCCCGACGGTGAGCCCGGCGACGGCCCCGAGGGGCATGCATCGCAGACCGCCCTCGCCGATCGCGACGACTTCGGCATCGACCCCGTCGAGGGTCACGACGTCGCCGACAGCCCCTTCGAGACCGCGCACCTGCACGCTCAGGCCGCGCACCTGGGAGACGACGCCGATGCGTTCCGGTCGAACCGCCTCGCGGACGGCGGTCCAGGCCGTCACGACCCGGCCTCCGCGAGGGCGCGACGGGCACGTTCGAGGGCGCTGCCGATCCGGGCGTCGATGTGTCCGTGCGTCAGGGTCGCGACGGCATCGCCGCGCTCGAGCGTGTCATCGGCGACGAGCGCGAACGCGGTCAGGTCCGACTCCGTGGTCTGCAGCGTCTGCAGGTCGTCGGGGTGCAGGCGTACCTCGCGGATATCGGCGGGGTCGGCGACCGTGAGTGCTCTCCGGGCGGCCGCCGCCGCCGAAGAACCGGCATCCGAGAGTTCGGCCGCCAGAATCAGCTCCGCCAGTTCGATCGCGCCGCGCAGCACCTCATCGCCCGCGGCGCCGGTGAGTTCGCGCTCCCGCTCGCCC
>NZ_JBLVOH010000060.1:5547-6531 GCF_053543675.1 Microbacterium umsixpiens | reverse complement strand
CCCACCTTCGTCTCACGGCGTTCCGGCACCGTCTCCCGGCGGTTCGGCGACGTCGGCCACCGCCTGGGCGAACGCGTGGGGCGCCTCGGCCGGGAGGTGATGCCCCGCGTGCGGGATCCGGCGATGCTCGCGCGGGCCGGTGAACAGGTGCGCCTGCGGCGTGCCGTCGGTCGCCGGGAAGTTGCCGTCCGCCATGCCGTCCAGCGTGATCGTCGGAACGCTGATGGGCGGGGCCGACGCCAGTGCGCGCTCGAGCTCGTCGTACTTCGGCGCCCCGGGTGCCAGTCCGAGCCGATGACGGTAGGAGTGGATCACGACGTCGACGTAGTCGGGGTTGTCGAACGCGGCGGCGGCACGATCCATCTCGGCATCGCTGAACGCCCACTCCGGCGAATTGCGGCGCCAGATCACGTCGGCGATCTCGCGTCGGTTGGCGTCGAGGCCTCGGCGTCCGCGATCGGTGGCGAAGTACCAGAAGTACCAGAATCCGGCTTCGAGATCCGGACGGATCGGCGTCTGAGAGGCGGCGATGTTCTGGATGAGATACCCGTTCACCGAAACGAGGCCCGAGATCCGCTCGGGCCACAGCGCCGCGACGACACAGGCGGCGCGACCGCCCCAGTCGTACCCGGCGAGGACCGGCTCGTCCAGGTCGAGGGCGTCGATGAACGCCAGGAGGTCGGACCCGAGCGCCGCCTGCTCTCCGGTCCGAGGCGCGTCCTGATCGCGGAACCGGGTGCCGCCGTGGCCGCGCAGATACGGGACGATCGCCCGGTATCCGGCTTCGACGAGCATCGGCGCGACTTCGACATAACTGTGCACGTCGTACGGGTAGCCGTGCAGGAGCACGACGGGATCCGCCTGCGGGTCGCCGAGGTCGAAGTAGGCGACGGAGAGGTCTCCCGCATCGACACGGCTGGCGGCGGGAAACGCGGAGGGGGCAGTGGTCATGGTCATTCCTTCTCTGGCCGATGGTGCGGGGGC